>CAYWXH010000051.1:0-11749 GCA_964462295.1 uncultured Atribacterota bacterium | reverse complement strand
CCCCCTCTATAGATTAAGTAACTGCCTCTTTTGGTTTAAGGAAGAATTTCATCCCTATAAGTATGGCAAAACTTATGGCCACAGGGATGATATTCAGTGTTGCACTTACAAATCCTAATGCACCAAGACCAAGCCTTATGAGCATATTTAAGTGTTTACCAAACCAACCGGTAAGTGCCACACCAAAGAGGTACATTACGAGGATGGTTGCTAAAAGATAGTAAAGTATTCGTATCACAGTTAACACATTCCAAGAAGTAACAGTAATCAAAAACATATCAGGATGTGTAAAGTAGATATATGGTCCTATATATCCTGCAAGTGCATATTTTACCGAATTTTGAGCTGTTTTCCAGAAATCACCCCCTGCAAGGGCCGACCCTGCATAAGATGCAAGGGCTACAGGTGGGGTAAGATCTGCCAAAATTCCAAAGTAAAACACGAAAAAGTGCGCCGCAAGGAGCGCGACAGCTGCACCATACCCTAACACAGGCTGACTATATATGGGAGAATTGGCAACAATATTGTACACAGCCGGTGCCGCTACCAGGGAGGTAATAACATAATTTGCCGTGGTAGGTACACCCATTCCGAGAATAAGGCTAAATATCATTGCCATAAATAGTAGGAGCAAGAGATTCCCCCCTGCCAAGTCTGTAAGCTTATAACCAAGACTTGTTACAAGTCCTGTCATGGTAAGTACACCCTGAATAAGTCCTGCACTTGCTGCAGCAAGCATAACTGTAGAACTTGTTTTACCTGCACTTATCATGGATTCATATGTAGCACTGTACATCTTTTTCCCTTCTTCACTCTTTGAGGAGAGCCCTACAATAAGAGAGAAGATAATACCAAATACACCACTCATAAGAAGGATCGATTCCTTCGTTATCCCCACATATTTGGTTAGTGCCACAAACAATACAAATAGAAGTGTAATATAAAGTTTTTCATTAAATTTTACATATTTTCCAGAAAACCCTAATATAAACAAAATAATCGCTACTGCCAAAAGTACAAATGTACCAATCTTTGCAAGTCCTGCCCCTGTAAACATGAAAAAGAGTGTAAGAATTACAACACTTACATAAAGTTGCTCATGTCCCTCTATCTCATCCCTTGAAATCCATGCAACCCATATTGCTATTCCCAATGAAGAGACAGCTGCAATATGAGGAGCAATACCCCATACGAGTGCTACTGTAATTATGAGGATTGGCAAAAGTATGTAGAGTTTCCTAAAGAAGTAAGATACAGGGGTAAGTTCTACAGTGGGAAGTCCTTTTAATCCAAGACGCTTGGTTTCAAGGTCTATAAATAGATAAACTCCTGCATAATAGATAATGGCAGGAAGTATTGCTGCAATTATAATCCTATTGTAAGGGATGCCCAGAAATTGTGCCATAATAAATGCAGCTGCTCCCATAATAGGGGGCATAAGCTGTCCACCTGTAGATGCCACAGGTTCAACTGCACCTGCTGTTTCCGGAGGATAACCTGCCTTTTTCATAAGGGGGATAGTAAATGTACCTGTGGTCAAAACATTGGCAACAGAGCTCCCACTTACTGTACCCATAAGACCACTGGATACAACAGCTGCCTTTGCAGGACCTCCTGAACGAGAACCAAATACAGAGATCATAAATTCAGTAACATAATCACTTACACCTATCTTAAGTAAAAATGCACCGAAAAATACGAATGCAAATACATATATTGTCATAACGAAAAATGGTATACCAAAAATACCCTGATCAAGATATAAGTACTGCACTACCCTTGACCAATTAAAAGCAGTATCCTGTACCCCGTAAATCAAAAATACCAAAACTATAGCAGGAAGTATCCATCCAAGGGAACGCCTTGTAGCCTCAAGTACCGCAAGAATAGCAATAAGCCCAAATATTATATCAAATGTATTTACCTCATAGTACACCATGTAAGTGGGATATCTAAAAAACATGTAAAACATACTGGTAACACCGAGAATCAATATTACGTAGTCGTATATCGGGATCTTCTCAAGATGTTCCCTCTTTTTAAACATAGGATACATCAAAAAGGCTACTACAAGAATCATTCCAAGAACAAAGGCCTCACCCTGTTTATCCTGAAAGTCAAGTTTTAATATAGGAATGGTGAGTCCCATTTTGGAAAAGAGGTCATAGATAGAAAATGTAAAATTAAAGACAAACAGAATTTCATAAATTCCGATAGCTACAGCAGCAATTTTTACTATATTTTCAAGCGTTTTGGGAAGAGTTCTTGTTTTTTCTATCTTTTCAACAACCTCTTCAACGACCTCTTTTATTTCTTCGGGTTTTTCAGGTTCTTTCACCTCAACACCTCCTAAAAATAGTGAAGAAAAGCGGCATTCTTATCACCTTAAACTTTACTATACCCTCTCTCCTAAACTGAGAAATTACAGGCTTACCATTTACCTTTATGGTCACACTATTCACAGGAATAAACCAGTATCTCCACTCTCTCCCCAAAAATGTATTCATCTCTTTTACAAAAAACTTCCCCTCTGTTTTTTGATAATCAAGGGGTTGTCCTGCCAGAGAAGACTGCCACTTTTCCTCTTTTGCATACAATCCTTTTCCTGTTACCTCATAAGTATCTTGAACTTTTGTTAGTGAGACACTATGGGTATAGGAGATTTCAAGTTGGACAGAACCCGGGAAGGGACACCAGTGTGTCCCTTCCACAGTTTCTATAACAAGTGTATTAATGGGCCAAACTGAGATAATAACTATTACTATAATCAAATAGATATTGCGTCTTAAAAAATTGTTTTTCACCTTATGGCTTTAAATTATCAGGAACCTTAATACCTTTTTCTTCGTAGTACTTAATTGCCCCTGGATGTAATGGAATCATAAGTCCTTCAAATGCACTCTTTATATTGATCTGTTTTGCGACCTGGTGTGCCTTTGCAAGGTCATCGGTATTTTCAAATAAGACCTTTGTAATCTCATATGCTACATCATCAGGAACATCCTTATCAATAATAAGTGTAGATTTTACAGCTATTGTCTGCACATCTTCCTTCATTCCATTGTATGTACCTTTTGGAATTACTACCTTTACATAGAAGGGATATCCCTCATCGTGAAGTTTCTTTATTATCTCATCAGGTACAGGAATCAATCTTACAGGTACCCTTACCGCAATCTGGTTTACAGCAGGTGCTGGAGCTGCAATAACTGTGAAGTTTGCATCAATTTGCCCAAGTACCAAACTCTGTGCAGCCTCGGAGAAGGTCTGATAAATTCTCTCTATCTTATCCCATACGCCTGCAGCCTTTAGGAGCTTTTCTGCGGTCTGTGCAGTTCCGGATCCTGCAGCACCTACAACAACCTTTTTCCCTGCAAGATCCTGTAAGGTTTTTATGTTACTACTTGCCTTTACAACAAGTTGTACAGATTCAGGATAAAGTGTTGCAATACCTCTTAGATCTTTGACAGGTTTTCCTTTAAACTGTGCAATACCATTCCATGCATAGTATGTGACATCATTTTGTGCAATCGCAACTTGTGCCTCACCCTTTGCAATAGCACGACAGTTTGCAACAGATGCACCACTTGTTACACCTCTTGCGGAGATCAAATTACTCTTCTTATTCAAGACCTTTGCAAGCATGGAACCAATAGCAAAGTAAACACTACCCGGACCAGAACCTGTGTAAATCCAAACAGTGGTCTTTGCAACTGCTACATCATTAAAACTTACAGCAAAACTAAATACCATAGCAAATGCCAATACGAGACTTAAAAGCTTCATCTTTCTCATTACTTCACTCACCTCCATAAAGTATTTTTATCCCCCCTCACTTACATTTTCATTATATCAATATAAAAATTTTCTGTCAAGGTAATATATCTAAAAGAAAGTCCCTATTTACTAATAGTAGTACCATATAGTTTTGTATTCATCAATATCTTCCCCTCTCACTTTAAGCTCCTCTAAATAATTGTGGATGGGGATATCTTTATATATGTAAGGCTCAACCTGGGCAATACCCTTTTCCCAAGGATGCCATAGATAGATACGAGAACCATCCCTGTCTATACCGATAAGTTCTCTATCTTGCCATGCCCTTATATGGTTCTTACCCAACCTAGGTACATTAAATACCGGCTCATCTGTTCTAAATTGTCCAGGTAGAAGTCTTGCCTCTTCTTTTCTCTCTTGCCAGAGCCTTGCCACAGGAACAAGGTAATCTTTGGTCTCTTGCTTACCTTTTGGATAGAATGTGTAGTATGGGTCCACCCCTGCCTTTTTCATAGCAATCCTTGTAGCAACATTTTGAAATCTTCTACTTGTCTCAAGGGTATATACAAGCTGGTTATACACATAAATCCCTTCATCTCTTAATCTTGTTACTGCATCTGTAAGTTCAGGTGTAATCTCTGCAGCACTCTCTATATGGGTCACTACACACACATTTCTCTTCCCAGGTTCTATGTAGCTTCCCAAAAGTTTTGCAAGTTCCTTGGTTACTCTCATGGGAAGCGTAACAGGTGTGCGGCTACCCCACCTTATGCTAATAATGTGATCCATATTGGAGAGCCTATCCATTATATATTTTATCATTCCATCACCAAGTGCCAATGGGTCTCCACCTGTAACAAGTACCTCTCTCATGGTAGGATGATTCTCAAACCAATCAAGTGCCCTATCCAAAACAGATTTAGCAGGCATACCTTCTTTCATCATAGGACCTGTAATTTCCCAGTTTCTCTGACAATAAACACATATCTGAGGACATGTATCATATGCCTTAAGAATAGCAATCATGGCATATCTTCTTGTTACAAGCTCCTCAGGGGAGGTATCATGTTCCCCCATGAAATCAAAGTAATATTCCCTATCATCTCTATGTTCAAGCATCTTCTCTACATAGTACATAGGGGGAATCACCTGAGACCTTACCTGATAGTCATACTTTCTATCTGCACGGTTAAAGTCAAAAAGGGAAAGATAGTATGGAGTAATACCAAAGGGAATATAGTTATCTACTGCGATCTCTATAGCCTTTACATCTTCTTCTGTTAGAGGAACAAGATTTTTTAAATGCTCAAGACCCTCTCTGTCTTTGATTATGTGTTTTAGATGCCATGCAGGGTCTTCCCAGTCCTCTTCTCTTCCGCCAAAATATTTAAGGATTTTCTCTTTATTCTTCTTTCTCTCTTGAATAATATCAGGGTCAAGACCAGAAGGATAACGCTTTATATAGCCTTCAATCTTTCCATAAACCTTATCAAGATAATCTGATCTTGCAATTCCTGCAGCCTTTCCTTTAATTTTAGAAAAATCTATCATTTTTATGCCTTCTGCCTCAAGGATAGGGCCAAGCCATCCACGAGACATACCGGATTTTCCTTTTATAGCCCTAAAGAGATGGATAAATTCTTCTACAAAACCGATGCCTATACCTTCACTTTTTCCTTTGGCAAGATTCATAAGATTCTCTACAGTACTGAACCCCGAAAGTTTTTCATTTCTTGGGGAGATAAGATTGTTAAATACCTTAAGTGCCTCAAGGGCTTGGGCATAATCCAATTTTGCGACATCTTTCTCCCCACTTCTGTACTCCCATTCCATCTCTTTTGCAAACTGGAAAAGCTTACCTCTGGCCTCATCCACGGTCGAAGATGCAGAAAGCAACTCCCTAATTTCGGGATTTTCATGCCAGAGAGTTTCAATTGCCTCCATTTTTTTCTTTCCTCCTTTTGGACTAAATTTTTTGGTTATTTAAGATTTTTATTACCCAATAATAATAAATTAGGTAGAATTTGTCAATAGTTTATTTTCAAAAAAAATTTTTCTAAAACCAAAGGAACTATCGATTTATAAACCTTTTTAAATATTCATATCTTTTTTGGAAAAATATAAAAACTTTACCTATAACTTGGGGAGAGAAAAAGGGTATTTAAAAAAGTTTATGGATTGGTGAAAGGATGGATTAATCCACCCTTTCACCAGTATCTTTATAAAAAATGTGCAATTTATCAGGATGAAAACTTACTTTTACCTTATCACCCATTTTATAGTCCTCTTTTTCCAAAGTAAGGGCCCTAAAAATATGATCCCCTTTCTTGAGTGTTAAAAGGGACTCTTTACCAAGTGGTTCTATTACATAGATATCCACTTCTATTCCCTCACCTCCGATATGTATATCCTCTGGTCTTATTCCCGCCACAAGTTCTCTTTGGCCATCAATAAGAGTTAGGAGTTTATGGGGAAGGGGTATTTCATAATTGTCAAGCACTATTATACCATTATTCGTTAAGCTAGTATCCAAAAAATTCATAGGTGGGCTTCCTATAAATCCTGCTACAAAGGTATCCTTTGGCCTATTGTAAAGTTCATCAGGGGTACTATACTGCCTTAGAACTCCTTTATTCATGACTGCTACCCTATCTGCCATAGTCATGGCCTCTACCTGATCATGTGTAACCAAAATTGTTGTTATCCCTAAATCTTTTTGGAGTCTTTTAAGTTCTCCTCTCATATTTATTCTAAGTTTTGCATCCAGGTTGGAAAGGGGCTCATCCAATAAAAGTACATCAGGTTCCTTTATAAGGGCACGGCAAAGTGCAACACGCTGCTGTTGTCCCCCAGATAACTGTCCCGGCTTTCTATCCATATACTCCTCTATCTGCACCAACCTTGCTACCCTAAGTGCCCGCTCTTTCATCTCCTCAAAGGAGTACTTTTTTTGCAGCTTCAAAGGAAAAATAATATTCTCAAGTACTGTCATATAAGGATAGAGGGCATAGCTCTGAAATACCATACCGATATTTCTATCTTTGGGTAAAACATCATTTACCAATTTATCACCAAACCAAATTTCCCCCTTTGTAGGACGATATATCCCTGCAATAGAGAGTAAGGTAGTAGTTTTTCCACACCCAGATGGTCCCAAAAGTGCTACAAACTCTCCATCTTTTATCTCTAGATTGAGGTCTTTTAAAACCTCCACCTTTCCAAAATTTTTATATAATCCTTTTAGAGTAATACTTGCCATTAGCTTCCTCCCTTCATGCCACCTACAGTTACCTTCATAAGATAGTTCTGACTAAATATAAAGAATAGGACTACAGGGAGTACATAAAAGAGTGATACTGCAGCCACAAGCCCATAGTCACTAAACCTGTAGTCTGAGATGATGGCATTTATATATGATGAAAGTGTCCAACTGGAATATGACCTATTAAAGGTAACCACAAATATGTATTCAGACCAACCTATAAGAAAAGAAAAGATAGAAATTGCAGCAATACCAGGTTTTGCCATAGGCAAAATAACCTTTTTCCATGCCTGAAATCTTGTTGCCCCATCGATGAGTGCAGACATCTCTATATCCCAGGGGATACTGTCAAAAAATCCCTTCATTACCCATACACCAAAGGGGATAAAAAATCCCGCCCGGGCAAATATTACACCCCATATACTGTTTAAAAGATGTAGGGTACGAAGTATATAATAGAGGGCGATAAGCAATGTGATCGCAGGAAAAGAATGCAATATAAGAGTTGAGGCCAAGATAGCTTTTCTTCCTCTAAAGTTCATACGAGAGATAACATAACCTGCAAGAGTAGATACTACAACAGATATAACCATTACCCCAAAGGCAAGAAATATGGTATTAAAAAGGATAGGCCAGATAGAGGGCCAATCAGGATTTATGGGAAATGGATTTTCCCATAAAAATCTAAAGTTCTTAATAGTAAGTCCATTGGGTAGGATACCTTGAGAGAGTTTTTTACTAAATGCACCACTTATTACCCATAGATAACCAAGATATATGGGTAAAGAAAGGACAAATACAATAATACCTATAATTATTCTTCTCAATCTTATCTTTTTTCCGCCTTCTTCATACATAGGTAGCTCCTTTTATTTAAAACTCAATTTTTGAGGGTTGAATCATTGACCCCATTTTAAATACCTTCCAATAGAAAATGGAAGCTATAATCCCTATCACTACAAGCACTGTAGAGAGTGCCGCACCATATCCGAATTCAAATGTACCCGAATAAGAACTAAATGCTACAAGATAAGAGTACAGAGACCATACAGTAGATTTATAATACGGACCCCCTTGAGTAATAATCAGTATATACTCATAAGAAGTCAAAAGAGAAAGAGTTTGATATGCCGTAATAAATGCTACAGGCCATTTTATCATGGGTAAAACTACATATCTTATCTCTTGCCACCAAGAGGCACCATCTACACGGGATGCCCAAAAATAGTCACGGGATATAGATTGGATAGCAGATGCAAATATAACCATACCCATAGATGCACCAATAAGACCATTGGTTAAGATAATTATCTGAAGGGGATATTTAACAATCCACGATATAGGCCTATCGAGTCCAAAAAAGCTCATAAGCATCCCATTTAAAAGCCCATCTCTATTGGGGGATAAGATCCATAACCAGATAACACCATAAACAATAGGTGGTGTAAATCTAGGCAAAAGCCATGTACCACGAAGAAACATACCTGCCTTTTCAGATAAATATGATGTAAGTACGGCAAGCACAAGGCCAAAAGTTGTGTTAAATATAAGAAGTGTCCCCAATACATACCAAATAGTGACAGAGGTAATTTTTCTTATTAAAGGATCATGCATTATCCTTATGAAATTTTTAAGCCCCACAAAGTTCCACTGAAACCTATAATCCATACCTGTAAATGCCATAAAAGTAGTCATAAGTGCCGGAAGAATAAAAAATAGCACCGTAAATAAAACTGCAGGCAATAAAAAGAGCATGATATTGTATCTTGCACGTTTTTTAAACATATCCACCTCTCAAATATATAAAAAGGGCCCACCTCTTTGGTGAGCCCTTTTTAGTTTATCTCTTTCTTACTCTTCTATCTGAAGTTCATCACCAAGTGCATTTTTAAGTCTTTCAATCCAGAATTTAAGCGCATCTTCAGGTGTTACAGAACCAGACTCTACACCACCAACTGCCTCAAATAGTGTCTGCATATAAAGTGGTGCCTTCTCATGATTTGGTGCAAAACGAGAGTAATTGAGTATCTTACTTACCTCTCTTACATATTTATTCTTTGCATATGGTGCATATGCAAGCTCTGATTCTCTTATTGCAAGGTGTCCACTTCCAATGGCATGATTTGCATTAAGATCGACAGAAGATGCAATTGTCACTATAAGCATTGCAAGATCTGGATGTCTTGATGCCTTTGTGATAAGATGTACTACAGGATGTGAAACAGATACTGGCTTTCCACCTTTTATACCAGATGGGATTGGGAACCAACCGATATTTTTAAACATATCCTCTTCTTTGAGACTATAAGGTGCAGACTGCCACTCCTTCCAGTTCCAAGAGCCACCCGTTAAGAATATTCCGACCTTTCCACTGGTCCATGCGGTATGGATATCTCTCCATGCAGTCTGGGTCATACCCTCTGGAGTAAGTCCATCTTTTACTAAAGACTGTAGGTATTTGAGCATCTTAAGGACAGCACCCTTACTTACAACGAGTTTTCCAGTATTGTAATCATATATTCTTCCACCAAATGCAAAGATAAACTGATACCAGTCAAATCCTGGGGTTGGACGATGCCATATAGCATTTCCTTTCTCTACCACACCCTTTGCTACCATCTCTTTTGCTACATCCCTTAAGTCATAGAGAGTAAATTCACCCTTTGTTACCTTATCATAAAGGCCATTTATCTTATCCTCGGACCACCCCATTTTCCTCAAAAGGTCTTTTCTGATCCATACAAGTCTGCACTCTGTATCCTGAGGTACGCCCCAGATTTGCCCTTTAAACTTTACAGAGTCCCAGAGGGATGGGAAGAAATCCTTATATGTTTCTGGGTATTTTTTAATGTATTTATCAATAGGAATAATATAACCTGCTGTTGCATAAGGTCCAATATCATCATGGCCTGTTACAATTATATCTGCAATCTTATTTGGGTCTTTGCTCTGAAGTGCCAAGAGATTATTCCTCTTATAGTCACTCCAGCTTGTAGTGTTAAATGTTGCCTCTACCTTTACCCTTACATTTGCACCCACAACCTCTAAATACTTGTTAAGCCTTTCCCCTGCCTTCTCTAGGTTAATCTTACGAGTAATAGACGGATCATCAGGACCTACTGTCCATGCCTTAATAGTAATGGTTTTTACCTCAGCAAAGGCCATTGTTGAAAAGAGAACAAGTAATACAAAACTAAACAGTGTAAACAACTTCCAGAACTTCATATACTTCACCTCCTATTTTATTTTTATTGACCCTATTCGGTCAATAAATGATTATTATCGATACCGATATCGATAATAGATAGCTCTACTGCTAAAATTCGCATTGGGTATCGGGCTTCTATAAAGTAGGATGCAAGTAGTATCAAAAATTTTATAACACTTAAATTATAACATATATTCCTCTTTTTTTCAAGAGGTCAAAACTTTTTCCATCAAGGGTATAAAACTACCTATAATAGTAACCTCTATAATAATAGCCATTTTGAGTTTTATCTTTAAAAACAAAATCCCCTTTATATGCAAGTCGTGTAACATCTGGCAAATTCTTTACTGCATTAAAGTATCTCTCCCAAGAATTAATCTCATTTACAAGCACACCAGAAAAACTAGATTCTCTTATCAATTCAAAAACCCTATCATAAGGAATATCTCCCCAACCTATAGGCATATGCAAATCCCCTAACCCAAGGCTTAATCTGTATACCTCAGGCTGTTCCCCATCATATCTATAAACAGAGGGGTCTTCTCCAAAATTATCGTGAATATGCATATGGATAGTATATTCAAGGGCAATTTCCACCTCTTTTAAAAAATCTTCATTGTACTTTTTTGCCCAGAGATAAAGGTGCCCAAAATCAAGGGTCATGCCGACATTTTTCATATTTACACTCTTTATAGTATCCACGACCTCTTGTGCAGATTGTTTGGTATTTTCTATTGCAATAGAAATACCTTTATCGCTTGCATATTCGGCAATCTCTTTAAGAGAATCTATTTCTCTTTTTCTCTGTTCATAAAAAAGACCTATTCCTTCTATATAATTTCCCAAATGATACACCACTATTTTCGAATTTAATTTTTCGGCAAAATCAACAGATGCTTTAAGTACACTCTTCTGCATTGAAGCATGTTCAACATCTTTTAGATTTACAAGATCGGGGCCATGTACCGTATATTTTGTATTATAAAACCCCACTATACGAAGGATATCGTCTATCTTATAGGGGTTTAATCTTCCATGGAGTATGCCATCTACTGCCTGTGGGGCAATCTCAATATAATCAAAACCCAAATCAGAAAGGGTTTTAAGCTCTCTATCAAACCTATTTAATCTCCCGTTTATTCTCTTAGAATCAGCATTTATACCCACACCTTCTATACTCATGGCCATCTCCTTTAATTTGGTTTTAATAATAAAGGGAAACTATTAATATACAATAAACAAATGGTTAAAAAAGGGTAAATTAAGATGTTTTTAAAAGTGGATACAAAACAATAAGGGGGAAAAAGGCAAAAAATCTTAAAAGATGCCAGATAAATTATTTTCTCTTTGTGCAAATAATTTTTATGATCCGTCTCTTCGCTCATATCTCCATTAACGATACCGTTTTAATTTTTGGAGAAGTATATCACATAAGTTATGAAATGTCAATCGATATTGCCTAATTTTTTAAAAAATCTTTTATTCTTGTTTACTAATATAGT
>CAYWXH010000050.1:3654-11818 GCA_964462295.1 uncultured Atribacterota bacterium | reverse complement strand
GCAAGGATTACTTGCAGATACGAGCATAAAACGGGCAGGATATCTTACAGTATAGTTAGCTCGAGAAATTGTAATATATTTATCTTCCATAGGTTGTCTCAATGCATCTATTATATCCCTCCTAAATTCGGGAAATTCATCCATAAAAAGCACACCATTATGGGCAAGGCTTACTTCTCCTGGGGTAGGTACCCTTCCTCCCCCTACCAAAGAGACAAGAGAAGAGGATGAATGAGGAGACCTAAAGGGTCTCTCCATAATAAGGGGATCATCCTGTGGTAAAATGCCCTTTATACTATGGATTCTAATTACTTCAATGGATTCTTCTCTTGTAAGAGGAGGAAGAATAGTAGGAATACGCCTTGCAAGCATACTCTTTCCTGCACCTGGTGGTCCTATCATTATTATATTATGCCCCCCTGAAGCTGCCACTTCTATCGCCCTTTTTGCATGATATTGACCTTTAACCTCTGAAAAATCAACACTATAATGTGGAGCAAATACTATATTTTCCTCTTTTTTGAATTTCTCCATCTCCCTATCTCCTTTTAGAGAGAGTAGGAGATCTGACAAAAAAGAAAAAGGGTATATATCTATATCATCTATTATAGATGCCTCTTTTGCATTTTTCATAGGGATTACAAGGGCTAAACCCTCCTTTTTAGCAAGAAGAGAAAGAGAAAGCGCCCCTCTTATAGGCTTTAGAATACCATCTAAGGAAAGTTCACCTGCAAAGAGATATCTATCATTGGGTTTTGGGATCTGTCCTGTGCTTGCAAGTATTCCAAGTGCAATAGGTAGATCAAATAGTACCCCTTCCTTCTTGATGTCTCCTGGAGAAAGATTAACAGTGATCCTCTTTGGAGGAAAAGAAAATCCTATATTCTTAAGTGCTGCCCTTACCCTTTCTCTTGATTCTGTTACTGCCTCATCAGGTAATCCTACAATATGGAAAGAGGGGAGACCCTGAGAGACATCAACTTCTACCTCTACAGGGTATGCATCAACCCCCCATAAAGTTGCACTTAACAACCGAGAAAACATATATTACAAAACTCCCTTTATTCTAATTTTTATCTTTATTATTTTTATCTTCTTTTTCAAGGGATTTTACTATATCAAGCATCTCCTTTAATCTTTTTTCTACAAGATAGGAAATTGTACCTTCTGGATATGTCCCATCCTCTTTTAGCTCACCTAATTCAATACCTGTCAAAATTTTAATTCCTTCACTTACATGACTCACAGGATAGATATGGAAAAGACCCTTATCTATCGCATCTTGAACCTCCTTATTTAACATAAGGTTATCTACATTTTGCAAAGGTATAATTACACCTTGCGCACCTGTAAGTCCTTTAGATTTACACACCTTAAAAAATCCTTCTATCTTCTCATTAACACCACCAATGGGTTGTATCTGACCTTTCTGATTTATAGAGCCTGTTACAGCTATATACTGTTTTATAGGAACGCCAGAGAGTGCAGAAAGTAAGGCATAGAGCTCTGTGCTTGATGCACTATCTCCATCTACACCTTCATAAACCTGTTCAAAGGTCAAAGATGCGGAAAAACTTGGGGGAAACTTCTGGGAGAATCTCTCTCTTAAAAAGCCTGATAATATGAGTACCCCTTTACTATGAATATTTCCACTTAGTTTTACCTCTCTTTCTATATTTACTACACCCTCTTTTCCCAAAAAGACATTTGCCGTAATCTTTGAGGGTTTGGCAAAAGAATAATCACCCAAAGATAAAACTGCAAGGCCATTTATCTGGCCTACCTTCTCTCCATCTATATCTATAAGAATCTTTCCCTTATCTATCATCTCCTGAAGTTTCTCTTCATAAAGATTAGAACGATATATCTTCTCTTCTATAGCCTTATCTACATGATGCTCACTTACCACATCTGCCCCTTCAAGTTCTGCCCATGCGGCAGATTCCTGAATAATTTCTGTTAGCTTATTGAACATGGCACTTAATTTTTCTTGACTGTCAGATATTCTACTTGAGTACTCCACAAGCCTTGCCATTCCAGCTCTATCGAAGTGTCTAAGTCCCTCTTTCTCACAGTAAGAACTCACAAAACTTGCAAGCTTTTGGACATTTTCCTCATCTCTTTTCATTACCCAATCAAAATCTGCCTTTATCTTAAAAAGCTTAGAAAAATCCTCATCATATTGATACAAAAGGTGATACAAAAGTGGATTACCCACAAGGACAACTTTTACCTTCACAGGTATAGGTTCTGGTTTTAGAGAATCAACTGTCACAAGACCAAGTTTTTCACTTAAGCTCTCTATCTTAATAGAACCATCTTTTAGTATCCTTTTTATTGCATCCCAGGACCCCAAATTAGAGAGGACATCTCTTACCTGTAGTATAAGATATCCTCCGTTTGCCCTATGGAAGGCACCTGCCCTAATTTTTGTAAAATCTGTAACCATTGTGCCAAATTGACCCTCATACTCTACTTTGCCCACAAGGTTTGGATATGTAGGGTGTGTCTCTTCCACTACAGGAGCCCCTTGTGCCCCCTTCCTATTTACTATGAGATTTACTTTGTATCTTGTAAATGGGGAGCTTTTTGCTCTAAGAAGTATATTAAGAGGAGAGGCATCTTCTTCTTGCTGGATAAATAAGCTAAGGTTGCGTATTATATCCTCTTGTACACTTTTTAGATATTCTTCTATTTTCTCAGATTCACCATACTTTTCCAAAAGCTCCTCTATACGTGGAGTAACAACAAAAAGGGCGGTCTGCTTATCAAGCTCAGAAAGGGCCTTTTTTGCCTCCTTTTCTTCTCCTCTTATCTTTCTTAAGGCCTCAAAGAGTCTATCTTGGATCTTTTTTGTCTTCTCTTCTATATCCTTTTTTACATCTTCTGATAATGCCTCAAACTCCTCAGGGGTAACCTGTTTTCCATTCACTATAGGGATTGTTACATACCCCGCATTTGTCCTTACGATAGCTATCCCCTCTCTTTTAGCCTCTTCGCTTAAGGCCTCCATGATTTTATTGCTCTTGTCTTGTAAGGCCTTCATTATCTCTACTTTTCTCTTCTCATACTCTTCACTGGAGAAGACCTTTGGAAGCTCTGCCTTAAGCTCTTCTATAAACTCCTCCATATCACGACAAAACTCTTCTCCCTTTCCCGGAGAAAGGCTTATGGCCCGAGGCTTAGAAGGTTGCTTAAAATTATACACATATACCCAATCAGGTGGTGTCTCTTCTTCTTTAGCTATCTCTTTTAAATATGACCTTATATAACTAGTTTTTCCTGTACCAGGAAGACCAGATAGATATAGGTTATACCCTACCCTCTTTATTTTTAGACCAAAATCTATTGCCTTTAATGCCCTTTTTTGTCCTATAAGTTTATCCAAATGGGCAAGTTCCTTAGTTGACTCAAAATTAAAAATAGAAGGATCACATTTTTTATATACCTCAGAAGAGGTAAGTTCTCTTATATCTCCCATATAGTATTTTCACCCCTAATAATTTTTATGCCAATCTACTCCTCTATCTTTCAAATCTATATTTGCAAAATTTCCAAATTTTTTGTGTTTATAATATGGCACAGCTTCTTCTGATGCCTTATAGAGTCTTACAAAGTTATCTACTCCTTCTGTGGATAACCACTTCTCCATTTTATCAAGGTCTGGATAAAACGGTACTGCATCTTTCCAAATGGCCCTTCCTGCCAAAAAACCACTCGCCCCATGGGCAGTTGCTATCTCTACATTGATAAGAAATTCTTCTATATCCACACCTGCACTCAAAAGGACCCAAGGGATAGTTGCAGTATCATTTAACTCTTCGCAGATATCCTCTACTTCATAGAGGTCGTATGCAGGCTCTCTCTCTTTTCCATCAAACTCTCCATGTGCAAACTCTTCGGTATATTTTAAATCTGCGGGAAATTCAAGTTTCAATACATCTATTCCATACTCTTCCTTTGTAAATTCCCTTACAGTCTCTATTACGATCTTAGGTTTTTGTTGGGCATATTCTAAGGAATCTTTACCTGGTTCCTCTATTTCATATCCCACAGGTTCTAAAAGAAATGGGATATCATACTTTTTAGCCTCTTCTCCTACCTTTCTTACAATCTCTCTCTGATATTCTCCTACCTCTGGGTCTCCATCAGGTCTATAGTAAAGTAAAAGTTTTATAGCATTTGCACCAGCTCTCTTTATCTTTTCACCACTCCAATCAGGCAACAAAGAGGTTTTTCTACCACCCTGTGCCTTTTCATACCCTGTCTTTTCATAGGCAAGGAGAATTCCTACATCTCTTGGTATATATTCCATGGTATATGGAAAACCATACACAGGGTCTGTAAGTACTGCACTTGCATAGGGAGAAAGAACCTTTGTAATCATTATTTTTGCCTTTACAATATCTTCATCTTTTACCTCATCTTGTGGAATAGAAAGTGCCTTAGCAAGGGCCTTTTTCAAAGAACCCCTTTGATCTATTGCCATCATCCTAAATTTTCCCTCTTCATCGGAGAGTATTTGTAAACCCCTCCATTTTCCTGGTGTTAACTCAACTCTTTTCATATCCTACCTCCTTCTATCTCTATTCATAGGCATTTTACCATAATGAAGGAATTTTTTCTACATAAGTTTAAAATTTATTTGAGTAATTATAAAAATAATATTATAATAATTCTATGAAAGAGAATACGAAGGCATACTTTTATGCACTATCTGCCATACTCTTTTGGTCTACTGTGGCAACTGCATTTAAGATTACCCTAAGATATCTAAGCTATATAAATCTTTTGCTTTATTCTTCCCTTTTTTCTACTATTATATTGTTTATTATACTTTTTAGTCAGGAAAAATTGATACTACTAAAAAAGATGTCTTATCATCAATGGATAAATTCTTTATTTTTAGGCCTTTTAAATCCTTTCCTTTATTATCTTGTTATCTTCAAAGCATATAGTATATTACCGGCACAAGAGGCACAAACATTAAATTATACATGGCCAATAGTCCTTGTAATACTATCTGGCATTATCTTGGGACAAAAAATCACCTATAAAAATATCGTAGCACTCTTTATAGGATTTTTCGGTGTCTTAACTATTGCCACGCATGGAAATCTAAAAAGCTTTTCCTTTTCAGACCCTTTAGGTGTTTTACTAGCCATAGTATCTCCCTTTATATGGGCTACATTCTGGATCTATAATGTACGGGATGAAAGAGATGAGGTAACTAAACTCTTTTGTAATTTTCTCATAGGCTTTCTTTTTACCCTCCTCTTTTCCCTAGTTTTTCATATAAATTTTCATATCTCTTCCTATGCTTTGTGGGGAAGCCTTTATATAGGGGCATTTGAAATGAGTATCACCTTCACGCTATGGCTAAAGGCACTAACCCTTGCAAAAACAACTGCAAAAATAGGCAATCTCGTTTTCTTGACCCCTTTTCTTTCACTTGTATTTATACACCTTATCATAGGTGAGGTTATCTTACCCTCTACCATATTGGGGCTTGTTTTTATAGTAGTATCTATAGTTATAAACAGTTGAAAATATTTATATAAAGATGTATAATAAGTACAGTTTAAATAGGAGGGGATAGGTATGATTTTGGTAACTGGTGCCACAGGCCATATAGGGAATGTGCTTGTAAGAAGGCTTTTAGAATTAGGAGAGAAGGTACGAGTTTTTATACCTCCATCTGAAAAAGTTGCCCCATTTGATGGACTCAATATAGAGATAAAAGTAGGAGATATCAGAAATTATAATGATGTAGATAAGGCTTTGAAAGGGATAGATTATGTCTTTCATTTGGCTGGCATAATTTCTATAACCCCGGGAAAAGAAAAAATCATGTATGATGTAAATGTAAGGGGAACAAAAAATATTGTAGATGCATCTCTTGCAAATAATGTAAAGAGACTTATATATACAAGCTCTATTCATGCATTTCCTGATCTTCCAAAGGATAAGATAATAGACGAGCATATAAAAATAGATCCCGATAAGGCAGTGGGAGAATATGGAAAAACCAAGGCACTTGCAACTCTTGCAATAATGGATGGAATAGATAAAGGACTTGATGCAGTAGTTGTATGCCCCACTGGGGTCATCGGACCATATGATTATAAAAAATCAGAAATTGCAGAGCTTATATCGGAATATTCTAAAAAAAGAATTGGCGCATATATAAGAGGAGCATATGATTTTGTAGATGTAAGAGATGTAGTAGAAGGTCATGTACTTGCATGGAAAAGAGGGAAAAAAGGAGAGATCTATATACTATCTGGGGAAAAGATAACAGTAAAAGACCTTTTTTCTATATTAGAAAAGTATACGGGTATTAAAGCACCAAAATTTCATATTCCTCCAACTTTAGCAAAACTCCTTTCATATCTTGCTATTATATACTACAAAATAACTCGAAGAAAGGCTGTCTTTACGCCTTATGCAATAGATGTACTTATGTCAAATTCTAATATAAGCTCAAAAAAGGCTCAAAAAGAACTTGGTTATAAAACAAGACCTATAAAGGAAAGCATAAAAGATGCCATTGATTGGGTTTTGGGAAAGAAAAATAATGGAAATGTTATTTTAGAAAGATAAAACTTTCATCAAGAAAGGAGAAAATTATGGGAGAGAAACTAAAAATAGGAGATAAGGCACCTCTATTTTGCCTACCTAATCAAGACGAGGAAAAAATTTGTCTTTCTGATTTTAAAGGAAAGTGGGTAGTGCTTTACTTTTACCCTAAGGATAATACATCAGGATGTACAAAAGAGGCAATAGGATTTACAGAAAAAAAGGAAGAATTTGAAAAGCTTGGTGCTGTTATCTTAGGGGTAAGTCCTGACTCACCAAAGAGCCATAGAAATTTCATAGAGAAAAAAGGACTTACTATCACACTTTTAAGCGACCAAGAGCATAAAGTACTCGAAGAGTATGGGGCATGGCAACTCAAAAAAATGTATGGTCGAGAATATATGGGGGTAGTCCGTTCCACATATCTTATTAATCCAGAAGGAAAAATCGCATACATTTGGCCAAAGGTAAAAGTGGCTGGTCATGTAGATGCGGTATTAGAAAAATTGAAGGAGCTTAAATAGATGAAAAAAAAGGTACTTTTTTTGTGTACGCACAATTCCGCCCGTTCTCAGATGGCAGAGGGACTTATGAATTACTATTTTGGAGACAGATATATTGCAAAAAGCGCAGGGGTTGAGGTGTCAAGAGTAAACCCTTTTGCTATCTTAGCAATGAAGGAACTCGGGATAGATATAAGTCATCACTACTCAAAACATGCAAATGAATTTTTAGGAGAAGAGTTTGATTTTATAATAACAGTATGTGACCATGCAAAAGAGCATTGCCCTTATTTTCCTGGAGGTAAAGCCTATATACATAGAAGCTTTGAAGATCCCTCAAGCATAGAAGGTGAAGATGAGGAAAAATTAAAGGCCTTTAGAAGGATACGAGATGAAATAAAGGATTGGCTTATAGAAAACTTTAAAGATGAAAAAGAGCCCAAATTAGAAAATATAGGTCAAATCTTTACGGTAAGGCCTTAAATATCTCCAAAAGCCCTGCCCTTCGGTAGGGCTTTATCTATTTTTTTAAAATTTAAGATTATACCTTTTTCTAAAAATCCATAATGGAGTAATGTCAGAGAAAACCTATTGACTAGGGAAAATCCACTCTCTCTTGCACATGATATGAATTCATCTTCTATTACATGTTTAGGGAAGACAGATAAAACCCCACTTTTCTTTAGAGAAGCATGGGCCTGTATAAGTAAATCTTTCCTCTCTATCTCTGTAAAATAATAAGAATGAAGTACATCATAAAAAAGTATAATATCAAAAACTTCGCCTTTAAAAGGAAACAATCTATTGTTTTTAAACCTTACTATCTCTATATTTTTAAGTTTTAACTTTTCTTTTTCTCTTTTTATCTTTTGGATTGCATAAGGGTCTTTTTCATATACATATACTCTACCTTCAGGACCTACTGCCCTTGCTAAAGGTATGGTATAATAGCCTTCTCCTGCGCCAAAGTCAAGGACTATCTCCCCACCCCTTATGTCCATCTTTTCTATCCATATTTTAGCATATTCACTAAACCATATATCCCTATCATCCATAGTTTTATTATAACATAAATTAAAATC
>CAYWXH010000050.1:0-3554 GCA_964462295.1 uncultured Atribacterota bacterium | reverse complement strand
TTTTATCCAAATCATCAAAAAGCTCTATTCTTGATCGGTCAATAAAATTCTGGATACACTCAAAATCCAGGGGAATAAAAAAAGGAAGGCCAAAATGGCCTTCCTTTTTGAAAAAAGAAGGGGGTGCTATTTACCTTCTTTTTCTCTTAAGGCATTTATAATCTTCTCAGGGGTGATTGGTGGCTCCTTAATTCTTATACCAAGTGCATTCTCTACTGCATTAGCAATAGCTGGCATCACAGGAATCATAGTATGTTCTGCAATACCCCTTGCCCCAAATGGTCCATCTGGTTGTGGAACCTCTACTATGATAGGATTTACATCCCTTGGGACATCAAGTGCTGTTGGAATTTTGTAGTCTGTAAAGTTAGGATTAAGTATTCTCCCCTTATCATCAAATTTTACCTCTTCCCAAAGTGCAGTACCCAATCCTTGAACAAATCCACCAACGATTTGGCCGTTTACGAGGTCTGGATTAATTGCTTTTCCTGCATCAAATGCCTCTGCCATCTTTATTACCTTAACCCTTCCAAGTTCTTTATCTATCTCTATCTCTACAGCACCTGCCCCTGTAGTATAATGAACATTTGGATGTCCACCTTGTCCTGTCTCAGGATCAACCTGTGCTGATGTAAATTCAGGCATAAACATACCGTGTCCCATGATCGGGCCACCTACAAAGGTATGGTGCTCTGTCTCTATTCCTGTAATTACAAAATCCTCATATGGCAACTCAAATTCTGGGTCTGTATAACACTTTACTTTACCATCTTCAAGATAGAGATTTTCCTTTTCTATATTATAGCCACGAGCAACGGTCTCTAATATCTGATTTTTTGCATCCACTGCTGCACGTCTTACAGCATTACCACAACTCCATGTAACATGGCTTGCCACTGTCTGCCATTCATAAGGATTCCTATCTGTGTCTGGGAGCTCTACTCTTATCTTCTCAAGGGGTAAAGAGAGCTCTTCTGCAGCAATTTTTGCCATAGCAGTCAGGAAACCTTGACCAAGTTCCATTCCAGATACCAAGATATTAATACTCCCATCTTCACTAAATTTGATAAATGCAGCGGATGATTCGTTAGGTGGCATAGCAGGTGCCTTCCAAACAGCTGCAAATCCCTTTGCGCGAATCTTATTAGGATCATCTGTCTTTGATTCTTTCCCCCATTCTATAGTTTCTGCTACCTTATCGATACACTCCTGTATACCAGTTGGTCCCATAGGTACACCATATGCAACAGGGTCACCTTTTTTGATCGCATTTATCTTTCTAAACTCTACTGGATCCATTCCTATAGCCTTTGCCACTCTATCCATATGACTTTCTAAGCCAAAATGGAACTCAGAATAACCAAATCCCCTGTATGCACCACATGGAGGCCTATTTGTATATATTGCATAGGAATCTATATGGACATTGGGAACATAGTATGGACCTGTTGCGGAAAATCCTGTAGCATTAACAACATTAGAGCCATACTCTGCAGATGCGCCTACATCCCAGAACATCTCATGTTTTAATGCTACGATCTTTCCATCCTTTTTCACACCCATCTTTATGCGTGCATAAAGTTCCTGTCTCTGAGAAGAATTATAAAACTCCTGTCTCCTTGTCCAACGAAGTTTTACAGGGTGTCCCTGAACTTTGAGCGCAGCAACTGCTGCGATAACTTCCATATTAATGCCTGCTTTTCCTCCAAATCCTCCGCCAATATATGGGGCTATAACCCGTACATTTTTATGTGGAATTCCTAAGGAGTGTGCAAGTATATTTCTCTGAGTATGCGGAGATTGAGTAGAATTCCAAAGAGTAAGCCTTCCATCATAGGTATAAAGCGCCACAGATATATGTGTTTCAATTGGTGCATGTACTACATGTGGTACATGATACCAATCTTCTAATACATAATCAGCTTCTTTAAATCCTTCTTCAACATCGCCCTTCCTAATTTTCCTTAAGTGCCCGATATTTGTACCCGGCTGAGGATTAAGCCATGGAACAACTTCATAATTTCCAAGATCTGGATGAATAAGCGGGGCATCTTCCTTTATTGCATCAAGTGCATTTTGGATAATAGGAAGTGGCTCATATTCTACCTTTATCTTTGTAAGTGCCTCTTCTGCTGCCTCCTGTGATGTAGCAATTACTGCTGCTACCTGTTGTCCTACATATCTTACCCTATCTATAGGAAAAATAGAATTATCCTTAAGATATAGACCAAACTTTTCTGGATAATCTTTTCCAGAAACTACTGCCTTTACACCCGGCATCTTTTCTGCTTCTTCAGTATCAATGCTCTTTATAATGGCATGTGCATGAGGACTCTCAAGCACTGCCACATATAACATAGATGGACCAAAATCTAAATCATCTACATATTTTGCAGCACCGGTAATCTTCTCTACAGCATCTAATCTTACTGCATTTTTCCCAACATATTTAAGCTCTCTCATATCTCCCTCCTACTTCTTCTCGGCAACATCCAGAATAGCCTTAACTATAGTGTCATAACCTGTACAACGACAAAGGTTTCCAGCTATTGCTTCTCTTATTTCTTCTTCATCTGGATGTGGATTCTTATTAAGAAGTTCCGTTGCAGTCATAGTCATCCCTGGTGCACAAAATCCACACTGGAAAGCATTGTGCTCTACAAAGGATTTTTGAAGTGTTGTCATACCGTTTTTCTGTAAGCCTTCTAATGTAAGGATCTCCTGACCATCTACTTCTATTGCCAAAGTTATACAGCTTCTAATGCTTTTTCCATTTAAAAGCACGGTACATGAACCACACTCTCCTCTACCACAACCGTACTTTGGACTCTTAACCCCTAATTTATCACGAAGAACATCTAAAAGTTTCTCATTTGGTGCTACTTCTACGCTAACAGGATCACCATTTAGAATGAAATTTATCTCTCTTTTCATATAATCCTCCTAAACAAGGCTCCTACCATAAGCAGGACCGCCTCCATTTAATCTGGAGAAGGCTGCCTTTAAGGACCTCTTAAAGATTACCCCACTTGCATGGAGCCTGTATTCCCTACTTGCCCTAACATCAGAAATAGGAGATATAGCTTTTAGTGCAATAGGAATCGCCTCTTCTATCACCTCATCTGTAATTTCTTTTCCTTTTAAGAATTCTTCTACCTCTTTTGCACGTACAGGTGTTGGAGCAACAGCACAAAATGCTACTCTGTAAGTTTTGTCCTCCAGTGCAAGTGTAGCTACTCCAGTTTGTGCAAGATCTTCTCCTTCATATCTTCCTAATTTTACATAGGAACCACCAAATTTTTGGGTTATTATAGGAACTTTTATCTCTTTCACTATATCACCTGGAGTAAGAACTGTTCTTCTTGGACCTTTAAAAAATTCCACAATAGGAACTTCTCTTTCTCCCTCACCATTTACGATAACTACGATAGCTTCTCTCACCAAAAGAGATGGGGCAGAATCTGCAGAAGGTACAGCACTACAGATATTTCCTACAAGTGTTGCCCTATTCCTTACACCTGTGGATGCCACCACTCTTGCAGATTCCCATATTA
>CAYWXH010000049.1:8800-11856 GCA_964462295.1 uncultured Atribacterota bacterium | reverse complement strand
TGGGGAACACAAAAGCGAGATTGCCACGCACCACTTCGTGGTGCTCGCAATGACAGAGGGTGTGGATTGTCATTGCGAGGAGGAGCGCCTTTTGCTCTGACGAAGCAATCTCTAGTACCGAAGGACAGCACGAACGAGAATGAGGAAACCCCAAAAGAGAGATTGCCACGCACCACTTCGTGGTGCTCGCAATGACAAACTACGGGTGCTCGCAATGACAAAGAAGGGGACCATAGCATTATAATCTTAATCTCAAATGGATACCCCTCCCCTGTTATTACAAAAAATATTTTCCAATAAATTATATCTTGCAATTTTTCGAAAAAGTGATAAAATAAAAAAAGAAATACTAAATAGGAGGCAAGCAGATGTTTTCTGAGCTTGAATGTAGATGTCAGATAGTAAAAAACTTCACTCCTTCATGGTTTGCATCTATTATGGGAACTGGAATTTTAGCCCTTGTAAGTATATTTTATGGAACCTATTTCCCTATACTAAAAACAATAGGGGTATGGCTTTTCTATTTTAATGTAACCCTATTTTTCCTACTTTTAATACCTTGGATTTTGAGATGGATATTTTTCCCAAAAAATGCCTTATCTGATCTCTATCACCCTGTAATCTCAAACTTTTATCCCACACTCTCTGTAGCCATGCTTGTCCTTTCTGCAAACTATATAGTTATAGGGAAAAATATCCACATAGGAGAGACATTCTGGTTTATTGGTACACTCTTCACAATATTTTTTGCACTTCTTACCCCATTTATTGCATTTAGGGGCGAACATGTAAAACTTGATCACATAAATCCAGGTTGGTTTATACCCCCTGTAGGTCTTATAGTTATACCCATTCCAGGAAGCCTTATTATAAATCATGTAACTCCTGCCCTAAAAGAATTAGTACTTCTTCTAAATATATTTGGGTGGGGTGCAGGATTCTTTTTATACATCACACTACTTGCAATATGTATGTATAGATTCATCCTCCATCATCCTCTTCCCGGGACTTTAGCCCCTACCATATGGATAAACTTAGGACCAATAGGTGCTGGAACCACAGCACTTATAAATCTCGTAAAACACACCTCTCTTATGGAGATGAGAGAACCTATATACTTTTTTGGGCTACTATTTTGGAGTTTTGGCATATGGTGGGTAGCTATGGCCATCATTATGACACTTTACTATATTAGAAAAATCAGCATTCCCTATGCCATGTCATGGTGGGCATTTACCTTTCCATTAGGAGCATATGTATCTGCAAGTTATGTAGTTGGAAAAACCTTTGGCGTAAAACTTATAGAAAATATAGGTTTTGGGCTCTACTGGTTACTTGTGCTATTTTGGGTTATCACATTAGGACAAACACTTTTCAATGTATATAGGGGAAGAGTTTTTAAATAAATTTCGAAATTATGGTATAATTTAGAAAAACCTAAAAGGAGGCTCCACCATGAGTAAAGAATTACTTGCGATAAAGTATGCAATGAATATGGAAAAAAGAGGTAAAAAATTTTATGAAGATGCAGCAGCCAGCGTAAAAAGCAAAAGTGCAGAGAAAATCTTTAAATGGCTTTCTGAGATGGAAAATGAACATCTAAAAATATTGGAAGCTCAGTACAATGCCCTATCAAAGGGAGAGACACCCCCTGAGATTCCCCAGAGAAAAGAAGATATGCCTGACCTTTATGAAGAGAGAAAGAAACAAGAAGGAGTAAAATTGGGAGATGAGGATATTTTATCTGATATGTCTGTTTTAAGAATGGCCTTTCTCATTGAGCAGGATTTTGCAAATTTTTATAAAAATGCAGCAAAAAAGGCAGAAGATCCAAAAGAAAGGAAGGTCTTAGAAAGTCTTGCCCTATGGGAAGAAGGACATAGAGACCTTTTAAGGGAAGAATATGATGCCCTACTTAAAGAGAGTTGGTTTGAGAGGGATTTTCAACCATTTTAATAAGGAGGTACCAATATGGCAGAGGAAGAAATCTATTGGGTAAATTTTGATCTTTTAGAAAATTTTATGGTAGATGTATTTAAAAAAGTAGGTGTCCCCGAAGAGGATGCAAAGATATGTGCAGATGTACTTATAACCTCTGATAAAAGAGGGATAGACTCCCATGGTGTGGGGAGATTTAAGCCTATATACATAGATAGAATAAAAATAGGACAGGTAAATCCTATTACGAATATGGAAATAGTAAAAGAGGGTCCTACGACTGCTGTAATAGATGGACACAATGGCATGGGACAGGTAATAGCCAAACATGCCATGCAAATGGCAATAGATAAGGCAAAAAAATATGGTATGGGTATGACTGTGGTAAGAAACTCTAACCATTACGGTATTGCCGGATATTATGTTCTTATGGCTATAGAAAATGGAATGATAGGGATGACAGGAACAAATGCAAGACCCTCTATTGCCCCCACTTTTGGTGTAGAGAATATGCTTGGAACAAATCCTCTCACCTTTGGAATGCCCACAGATGAAGAATTTCCATTTGTGCTTGATTGTGCTACATCTGTTGCACAGAGAGGGAAGATTGAGGTATATGCAAGACTTGGGAAAGAGATCCCCGAGGGCTGGGTAATAGGTAGGGACGGGAAATACCGGACAGATACAGAGCAAATCCTTATAGACCTTGTAAAAGGAAAGGCTGCACTTGTACCACTTGGTGGAATGGGAGAAGAGACGGCAGGTTACAAAGGTTATGGATATGCAACAGTAGTAGAACTACTCTCTGCAGCACTTCAGCAAGGGGCATTTCTTAAGGCACTTACCGGATTTGATGAAAATGGTAACAAGATCCCATATAGATTAGGTCATTTCTTCCTTGCCATAAATATAGAGGCATTTACAGATTTAGAAAGCTTTAAAAAGACTGCAGGGGACATACTCCGCGCACTTAGAAACTCAGAAAAGGCCCCTGGTGCAGAGCGTATCTATACAGCAGGAGAGAAAGAATACCTTGCATGGCTTGAGCGTAAAAACAAAGGGGCAAAAATAGATCAAAAATTAAAAGCTCAGCTTATCGAACTCCGAGATGAATTTGG
>CAYWXH010000049.1:0-8700 GCA_964462295.1 uncultured Atribacterota bacterium | reverse complement strand
CCCTCTATTTGGTTGGGTCTATAATCCTTCCCATAAAGAGAATCTGACCTGTTGGATTGTGAATTATAAAGTATAAAAATGGATGATCTGCCCGGAAAATAGGTATTCTCTCTTCTGGTATCATTGATTTTAAAGTAATAACTACACCTGTTGCACCTGCTGCCTCTGTTCCCTTTTCATTTACTTCTATATATGCCTTATGAACCACATCACTTATATAAAGCTCCCTTTTTGGCTCCATATTGGAAAAATCGGCCTCATCTGTGAAAGCAGATGGCATTCCCATAGTAGAGAGGGTATTTACAAGATTATATGTTCTCTCTACTCTAAACTTAGGAATATAAACCTTTACCTTGGTTTCATTGGTATGACTTACAGCATCTACAAGTTCTTCCCATGTTAGTTCCCTCTCTAGCTCAAAGATTCCATCTCTTTTGGAAGGAAGAAGAATAACCATTGATAAAGTTCCCTTACCGTAAGGGAGAATTAATGTCTGATATTTACCTCTCTTCTCCCCATAGAAGAAACTTTCCTTCTGATACATCATAGGAACATTTATTTTACCCTCTGGAGATGGATAAAAAGGTATAGGTCTTGTTGCCTCCTTTTTAAAAGAATGCATCCAATCTCCTTTAAAATATATAGCATTTGTTATTACAAGTCTCGTAAGGGAAGTAATACTCCTAGGTGGAAGCAGATTTTTTATTTTATCATGTGTCTTATTCTCTACCCATCTGTTTATCTTTTCTCGTGAACCTTCAGGGTCGGTACGAAAGGAGAGGGTACGAAAACCACCATAATAGTAATTTTTAATTGTTTCAATAAACTTTTCTTTAAACTTATAGCCCTTATCTGCCCAAAGTGCATTTGCTATATTTAGTACATATCCCTTACCTTTCTCATTTATCTTACCGATGAGGCCGGAAAAGGCCCTGTGTAGTCTCTCAGAGGAAAAGGGAAGCTCCAATACTTTCTCCATCTGTATCGCTGTATCACCTGCAGCCCCTACATATGTCATTGCAAGTGCTACATCTATACTAAATGGAGAAATAAAGATATTATCATTTGCATTCTCTTTAGAAAGTATCTTGTACAAATTTATGGAAAAGGTATTATTTCCGCTAACAAGTGCCTCTATATCCTCTTTCGAAGCACATGGCTTTGCATAGGAAACAAAAGAAAAAGAAAAGAGAAAAAGTCCTACAATCAAAAGGCTTATGACTATTTTCATATCAATACCCCCTTATGATAATTTATATTTATTATACCATAAAAGGTCCTATGTCTTGACATGTCTTATTAACTTTGCTATATTTATAAAAACTAAATAAGAAAATAAGGGAGATGAGGCTCTCCCAAATCGCCTAAAAAGCTGATGGCCTCTGTCTGAGAGGGGTCATCAGCTTTTTATTTAAAGGATCTATGGGGTTTATAAGTATATTATTTACAAAAGAAAGACAACTAATAGAGAAAGTACCTGATTTTTTTCGTGATTTAAATCTCGATCAGGTAGTAGAAACCATTACTATGGGGAAAAGAGGATACAATCTAAAACCTCTTTTCTATACCATCCCCAAAGATAAAGAGGAAATACTCTATCGGCAAAATATAATAAAAGAGCTCAAAGAAAATAAGAAACTATTTGAGACTATAGATTCCTTTTCTCAAAAGATCCGTACAGTGAGAAAATATCTAAACCAAAAAGAAGATCTTCACAATATCCTTCAGAGACAAAGATGGCATCTGGATGCTATAGACAAATACTGTGATGCAATTTTAAACTTAAAGGAAGAACTCTCCTCTTACAACTTATCATCTAAGGGTCTTAGAGAATTCTTCCTTTATCTTAAAGAATACATATCATCCCCTACCTTTAAAAAACTAAACGAAAAAACCAAAGGCCTAAAAAGGGAACTAACATCTATAAAATACTCCCTTTTGATAAAGGGAAATAAGATTAGGGTAAAGAAATATAGTGGGGAACCAGATTATACGAAAGATATTGAGAAAACCTTTGAAAAGTTTCGAAAGGGTAAGGTAAAAGATTATACCCTATCCTTCTACGATATGGTCCAGATGAATCATGTAGAAGAAAAAATACTAGAGTTTGTAGCAAAACTACATGGGGAAACCTTTTCGGCCCTTTCCCTCTACTACGAAGAGACCAAAAATTTTATGGATAACACTATTGAACGATTTGAAAAAGAGGTACAATTTTATCTTTCATATCTTAGATACATAGAAACATTGGAAGGGGAAAATCTCCCCTTTTGCCTTCCTGAAATCAAGGATACAAAGGAAAAGATATATGGACAAAGCTGCTTTGATATAGCCCTTTCCTACAAGATAAAAACCAAAAAAGAAGGGCATGTAGTATGTAATGATTTTACCTTATCTAAAGAGGAACGTATCCTTGTAGTAACAGGTCCAAATCAAGGGGGGAAAACTACCTTTGCCCGTATGTTTGGACAGGTTCACTACCTCTCTGTTATGGGGCTATTCGTCCCAGGAAAAAGGGTGGAGGCCTTCTTTTTTGATAATATATTTACACACTTTGAAAAAGAGGAAAATATAGAAGACCTAAGGGGTAAACTTGAAGATGACATAGATAGAATAAAAACCATACTAAAGGGTGCAACTCCAAGGAGTATTATTATAATGAACGAAATATTTTCATCCACAACCGTAGAAGATGCCTTAACATTGGGAGAGATGGTATTGAGAAAAATACTGGAAATTGACGCTATAGCCCTTCTTGTTACTTTTTTGGATGAACTTTCCAAAATAGACGAAAGGATTGTAAGTATGGTAAGCCTCACTGATCCCAAAGACCCCACTATAAGGACATATAAAATAGTAAGGAAACCAGCAGATGGCCTATCTTTTGCCATGACCCTTGCAAAAAAGTACAACCTTACATATGAATCTATAAAAGAGAGGCTTTCGAAATGAATGTACATCTTATGTATCCAGATACTGATTTTAACATAAAAGAAGACCTATCAGAAGAAGAGAAAATCCTTGTAGAGGACCTCCAATTAGAACCCATATTCCACACTATGGGAAGTGGGTCTGAATTTATATATAGTGTGGTAAAGGTTGGTATCTTATCACCTCTTACAGAAAAAGAAACAATACTTTACAGACAAGAGGTAGTCAAAGATGTCTTCTCCAATTTAGACACTATAGAGAAGCTCTATGTACTTTCAAAAGAGGCAAGGGATGCCGAAAAAAAGAGTAGATTTGGGTTTTTCACCCATTATCTCGGAGGTGTGCTTTATAGTTCTATCGAACTTATGAGGCTTCTCCTTGATTTACTTAAAAAACTGAGAGAGATAGCAATAGAAAACAGGGGTAACTTTTCTTCATTAGGTTTTAAAAACCTTTTCGAAGAAATTATAAGGGAACTGACACCAGAGTACTTTAAAGAAATTGAAATGCATCTGAAGAATTTAGAATTTAAAGATGGAATCTCACTAAGTGCCGCACTTGGCAGAGGAAATAAGGGGATAAACTATACCTTATTAAGACCACAAGAGAAAAAGAATAATTTAATTAATCGTATTTTTTCAAAAAGAGAACCTTCTTATACTTTTACCATAGATGAAAGGGATGAAAGTGGGGAAAGGGCCCTCTCTGAAATAAGAGAAAAAGGTATAAACAGTGTGACAAATGCCCTCGCACAATCAGTTGAACATATCTTGCACTATTTTGACACACTAAAGACAGAATTGGCATTTTACATAGGGGTATCAAACCTCTATACCTATCTTGAGGCATTAGGTGCACCTACATGTTTTCCTAAAGTCCTTTCAAGAAATGAGAAAACCTATATATTCTCTGACCTTTATGACCCAGCCCTTACCATAACCCTAAAGAAAAAAGCTGTAGGGAATACCCTTAACGCAAAAGATAAAAACCTCTTTATTATAACTGGGGCAAATCAAGGGGGGAAAACTACCTTTCTCAGGAGCATAGGCATAGCTCAACTCATGATGCAGGCAGGCATATTTGTAAGTGCAAAAGAATTTCAAGGTCCAATACAAAAGGGGATCTTTACACACTTTAGAAAAGAAGAAGACAGGGATATGGAAAGTGGTAAATTGGATGAAGAGTTAAAAAGGATAAGTCAGATCATAGGTAAAATAACCCCAAATGCCCTTATTCTATTTAATGAATCATTCTCTTCTACTAATGAAAAAGAGGGGGGAGAGATTGCAAACCAGATAGTTTCTGCCCTTGTAGAAAGTGGGATAACCGTATTCTTTGTCACACATATGTATACCTTTTCCTTCTCTCTTTATAAAGAAAAGAGAAAAGATACTCTCTTTTTACATGCAGAAAGAGATTCAGATGGTACTCGCACATTCAAAATAGTAGAGGGGCCTCCTCAAAGGACAGGTTATGCAAAAGACCTTTTGAAAGGGGGTATTTGATTTATTGTGGAAGAAATATGGTAATCTTTGTCCCTTTTCCTTCTTTGCTTTCTATCTTGATATCTCCATGTTGTCTCTTTAAAAGCTCATAGGCTATAGATAGGCCAAGGCCTGTCCCACCGGTCTTCTTTGAACGAGAATTTTCTGCCCTGTAAAATCTTTCAAAGACATGTGGTAGATCATCTTCTGATATACCAATTCCACTATCTTCTATTATGATTTTAAATCCATCGTTTCTTATCTTCACCCAGCCACCCTTTTTATTGTATTTTACAGCATTTTCAATTATATTTACAAATATCTCTAAAAATGCATCTTTATCTCCTAGAAATCTAATCGGTGAGAGTTCCTCTACTATCTTTACATCCTTCTCCAAAGCAAGAGGAGAAACTATCTGTATTGCCTCTTTTATAATCTCACTTAAACACAACTCTTCTAATTTCATATGCTCTCTTCCCATATCCATTCTAGAAAGAAGTAGTATAGAATTTACCAATCTTGAAAGATGGTCTGCACTTTTTTCTATATCTTTTAAATATCTCATATAATCATCTATATCCCTCTTTTTCCTAAGTGCTATCTCTGTTAAGAGTTTTATCCCCGACACTGGAGTTCTTAACTCATGTGAGACATAAGAGATAAATTCCTTTTGTCTCTCAAATGCCCTTTCCAATCTGTCAAAGGTTTCATTTATAGCTTTTGCAAGTTCTTTAAACTCAATATCTACTTTTTTGATATCTATTCGCTCAGAGAGATTCTTTTCAGATATAAGTTTTACCTTTTTAGATATGGCCCTTATTCCTGATAGAGAAGCCTCCACTATTTTTCTTATAACAAGTGATAGAAACAAAAGGGTAAGAATTGCAAGGGTAATAAGGTAAAAGATAAATCTTTTTATAATATCTGTCTCTGGTCTCAAATCCCTTCCCACCTGAAGCACAAAACCGTACCGTTTTACAGGGAGAAAAAAGCTTAGATCTCTAAAGAGCTCATCTGTTTTCAGAAAATGATAATTTATTATACGTTTTTTTACATGTCCCTGGGAGATAGTAAAATAAGTAACCCTATTTATCGAGGGAACACTTCCAAGAGGAAAAGAGTTATCCCCTATAGAAGGAGATTTATATAAGACCTCTCCTGTTTCAAGCCTTAAAATAAAGAAATTTCGGGCACCAGGCCCTACAAACTCTCCTAAATCCATTTGAGAAAGTGTAAAACTTATTCTCCCCTCTTCTACTTTTACAAGTGTAGATAAGTAGCGGGCCTTATCAAAAAGTGATTCATCTACCCGTTGAATCATTATCCTTTCTATTCCTAGGTATAGAAAGAAGGCAAAAAAGAAAAAAACAACCAAAAGCAATATCGAAAAGGAGATTACAAGCCTTGCCTTAAGAGATCTATTCATCTTTCCTTATTATGTATCCTGCACCTCTTACTGTTTCTATAAGGTCTTTAGAGAGTTTTTTTCTTAAAAAATTTATATATACATCAATAACATTACTCTCTATAGATTTTTCCCAATCATATATATGTTCCATAAGTTCATCTCTTGTAATTACCTTTCCCCTATTTGCTACAAGATAGAGTAAAATATTGTACTCTTTTGTAGAAAGTGGGATTCTCTCTCCGTTTTTGTATACCTCATGTGATGCAGTATCTATTGTAATATCTCTAACTTTTATAATAGGATTTCTATTTCCACTTGCCCTTCTTATAAGGGCCCTTATTCGGGCAAGGAGCTCAGAGAATTCAAAGGGTTTTGTAATATAGTCATCGGCCCCTCTATCTAGTCCTTCTACTTTATCGTCTATGCTATCTTTGGCTGTAAGAATAAGCACAGGTATATCTATCCCCTCTTTTCTCAATCTCTCAAGGATAGTAAACCCATCTATCTCTGGAAGCATAAGGTCAAGAAGTATCACATCATAGGGCATGGTCTCTGCCATGTACAACCCATCGTCTCCAGTATATGCAACATCCACCGCATATCCTTCCTCAGAAAGTCCTTCCTTTAAGGTATTGGCAAGAATCTCATCATCTTCAATTATAAGTATCCTCACAACTAAATATCTCCTTTTCTATATCTTTTAAGATTTCACTTACATCTCTATCCCAAACATATAACACCCTTTTATACTCTACTTTTATAGGAACAAAAACCTTTCTAAAAAACTTAGTTCCTCGAGGAATAGCCTTATCGGTTCCAGAAACACAGACACAAAGTATAGGTGATTGAGTCTTTTTAGCAAGATATGCAACCCCGGGCTTTAGATTATACCTATTTGGAGAATCTGGCCTAGGTATCCCTCCCTGGGGAAATATGGCCACCACTTCTCCCTTTTTCAAAAGTTCTATAGCCTTTTTTAAAGAACGAAAATCTTTTTGTCTTCTATCTACTGGGATTACGCCCAAATGTTTTATTACCCAACCCACAACTGGTATATGGAAAAGTTCCTTGGCTGCAAAAAAGTGTATCTTTCTTGGAAAAATCACTCCCAAAAGTGGTGGATCCATAGGGCTAATGTGATTTATAGCAATTACAAGTGGGCCCTCTTTAGGGACCTTATCACCTCCTTTTATGTCTAACTTAAAAAACAGTAAAAGAATAATACGACCAAGGATCTTAAGTAACGAGTAAAGCACTTTTTTCTTTTTCTTTTAGCTTTTTCTCTATAAGAGGTAACATCTTCCTTGCAGCCTTTTCCCCTTTTTCTATAAACTCAGGGGCCTTATCAAAATCTAATAATCCCCCTCTTAAATCAGGAGGAACTATAGCAATATCTGCCATCTTTAGTGATCTTATACTTAATTCTTTTTGCATAATATTTATAGATGTAAAGAGAACACTTAACACATTCGGCCCTTCTACCCCATTTTTTAGCCAATTGATACCTGATATCATCTTATCTTTACCTATCTGAATAAGTAATTCGTAAAAGGCTTTGTTTTCCTTTACATCTTCTACTTTCGGTAAATTATCATCATCTCTCAGATTCCAAACAGTATAAACATCAGAAGATGGAAAAAGACCGACTGCTATTACAAAATCTACTCCTGATTCATAAAGAAGATCTACAGGTACAGGATCTGTAACCCCACCATCTACAAGGTAGGTATTTCCATATTTTACAGGGGAAAATATGCCTGGAACAGAGATACTTGCCCTTACTGCCTTGGTAATGGAGCCCTGAATAAGTGCCACTCTCCTCCATCCAAATACATCTGTTGCAACAACTATCGCAGGAATCTTAAGGTCTCTAAATTCTTTATTTTTAAACCCAAAATCATCTAAATAGGCCTCTATCTTTTTTCCACTTACTATTCCTTTTATTGGAAAGGCAGGATCTATCATAAAATTTACAGGTTTTTTCTGAATCTCATAGACTGCATCCAAAAGGGGTGACACTTTACCATATAAGGCATATGCCACACCTATCATCGCACCTATACTTGCACCTGCTATAAAATCAATCTTTATGCCTGCCTCCTCTAAGACCTTCAATACACCGACATGTGCAAGTCCTCTCGCAGAACCAGAGCCAAGTGCAAGACCAATTTTGACCTTATTTTTCATCCATCATCCCTTCCTAAGTGTAGGTATCTCTTTTGGCCTCTCTCCCCTTCTTCTCTTATCTATTAAATTATATACAGACTCAAACTCATTCTTTAATGTATGAAAAAATTCCTCTACATCTTCAATCTTAGAGATTAGAGGTTGCACAGAAGTATTATCTCTAATCTTCAAAAAGTTTGGGCTCATGAGACCCCCAACTATGACATCTATATCTCCTAATAAGCCTAATACTCCTTTCATCTTTCTCTCATCTGCATGTTTTTTCTCTTCAGGTGCAGTATTTTCTACTTCTTTTAATAACTTATATGTGCCATCTTCACAAAATTCATATATATGAAAAATTGGATTATCTCCTGCATGTTTTTTTGTATCAATTTTTCCAGAAGTTAGACCTATGGCAACTTTTATGCAGTTCATCTTTCTACTCCTCCTACTTTTTTATTTTTTATTATACTACAGAAAAACAAATTTTGAAAAGTGAACTTGATTTTAGATGAGGTCAAATTACTATATCGCTTCTCTTCTTTAAAAAGACTCGCACGGCTCCCTTCTTGCAATGCAAGGAGTTTGTGAGCACAACATTATTGCAAGGAGGAGAGTCTTTTGCTTCGAGGTGACAATCTCCGACTCTTGACTATCATTCTCTCCCTATTTGTCATTGCGAGGAGTGCGTGATGCACGATACGGCAA
>CAYWXH010000048.1:0-11866 GCA_964462295.1 uncultured Atribacterota bacterium | reverse complement strand
TAGAAGGTGTAGAGGGTAAGATTCCTGGTGGAAAATAGGGGAGATGGTTGAAAGACCGCCATATGGCGGTCTTTTTTGTATATAGAAAGGAGGTTTTTTATGAATATTATTGATATTTTACCTGTTGCAAGGGGGGATGTACCTGCTGACCTTCTTATAAAAAATGCACAACTTGTAAATGTCTTCAGTGGAGAGATAGAGAAAACAAATATTGCTATATATAGAAAAAGGATTGCAGGTATAGGAGACTATACTGAAGGGAAAGAGGTCTTAGATTTACAAGGTGCATATGTAGTGCCAGGGCTTATAGATGCACATCTTCATATAGAGAGTGCTATGGTAGACCCTGTAGAGTTTGCCCGTGCTGTACTTACACGAGGAACCACAACAGTTATAGCTGACCCTCATGAGATTGCAAATGTAGCAGGGCTTAAAGGGGTAGAATACATGATTCGTTATACAGAGGGGATACCACTTAACATCTATCTTATGTTGCCCTCTTGTGTACCTGCTACAGACCTATCTACTTCTGGGGCTGTAGTAGATGTTATGGATATGATAGGTTTTGTAGAGAAACACCCGAGGGTTTTGGGGCTTGGTGAGGTTATGAATTTTCCAGGTGTTATAAATGGAGATAGAGACCTTCTTACCAAGATAGAGCTTATAAGACATAAGTATAAAAAGATAGATGGGCATTCTCCAGGACTTGGGGGAAAAGAATTAAATGCCTATATTGCTGCATTTATACGTTCGGATCACGAATCGTCTTTTTTGGATGAGGCAAAGGAAAAACTTGCAAGAGGTATGCAGGTCCTTATAAGAGAAGGCTCAAGTGCAAGGAATATGGAGGCATTACTTCCCCTTATAAACGAATATACATACCCACATCTTTCATTCTGTACAGATGATAAACACCCAGGGGATATTCTTGTTGAGGGGCATATAGATTATATTGTAAGAAAAGCTATTCAGAAAGGTATTAATCCAATTTTTGCAATAAAAATGGCAACTATTAATACAGCACGACATTATGGGTTAAGAAGTATGGGGGCAATTTCCCCAGGATATAAAGCAGATATGGTGATAACAGACTCCCTAGAAGATTTTGAGCCTAAAATGGTAATAAAAGATGCAAAGGTGGTAGCTATAGATGGAAAACTTATTGCAAGGGTAAAGGGAGAGCCTTATATAGTTGATGAAGTGTATAACTCCTTTAGATGTCCTGAGATCTTAGCAGAAGATATAAAAATAAAGAGGGCAGGGGATAAGATTCGTGTTATCAAGGTAATGGATGGTGACCTTTTAACAGAAGAGGTAGTAATGGATGTAAATGGTAATAGTTATGTAGAATCTGATACCGAGAGGGATTTACTAAAGGCAGTTGTTGTAAATAGGTATTCCAAGGAGAAAAAGCTAAGCAAAGGTTTCATAACTGGCGTAGGGCTCAAAAGGGGGGCACTTGCTACATCTGTGGGACATGATGCACATAATCTTTTAGGAGTAGGTACAAATGATGTGGATATACTTACTGCACTAAATAGGGTTATAGAGTTAAAAGGTGGACTTGTTGTAGCCTTAGATGGACATGTAATTGAAGAGCTACCTCTCCCTATAGCAGGGCTTATGTCAAATAAGAAGGTGGAGTTTGTTGCAGAAAAGATAAGGGATGTAAAGAAGGCTGCAAAGAATCTGGGTGCAACCCTTGAAGATCCTTTTATGACATTGGCCTTTGTGCAGTTAGAGGTAATCCCTACCTTGAGGCTTACAGACCAAGGTATAGTTGATGTAGGTGCCCATAAGATAGTGAATTTATTTGTTTAGATCTAGATTTTAATGGAAGATATGGAGCTTATTCAAATATTTAATTATGACCAATTAAATATTCTGTTTCCTGATGGTGTAAAGGTATTTGAGATAAAAGAGGGAAAACTTTCATTTGGTACAGTAATCATCAGAGAGTTTATAGAATCACAGATAGTAAGTTTTAATATAATAGAACCCTTAAGTGATAGTAAGTATGGGGACCTCTTTGAAAAGATTATAGATCTTGTGAGGCGATTTGGCTCCAAGCTTTTACTTCACTATGCCTTGGTGCCAAATCCGTTTACAGATTTTTTGGAAGCCAGAGGAGGTATGGCTATAAAAAGGGCAGAGATGAGCCTTGATCTTGAAAAATATATGTCCCATGATGTTATGGTACCTAAAGACATAGAATTGGCACCTTTTCTCTTAAGCCCTATAAAGGAAAAGATAACCCTTTGCTTTGATTCGATCCCAACATATGATAGACTTATCTTTTCCTCTTATTCCCCTTCTGACCTTTCTGAGCTTTATACATTTCTCTATACGGGGAGAGAAGGGATATTCGTGCCAGAGTTTTCCATGAACCTTTATTACAAGGAAAAGCTTATAGGATTTATAATGGTCAATATTTTTTCTCAGAATAAGCTTACCATATCAGAGATTATTATATTTTCTCCTTTTCAAGGACGGGGTTTTGGTAAACTTCTCTTAAATGAGTCTTTAAAGAAGATGAAGAGAAAAGGAAGAAAAACCGTATTCCTCTCTGTGACCAAAAGAAACAAAAAGGCACTTAATATGTATATAGAATTTGGATTTGAAAGGATTAGAGATTATCTTGTTTATGTACTTGAATTAGGATAGAGGAAGCCCCTCTATCCTAAGAGTTTTTTTACCTCTTCTTTTATGATTTTTCCTATATTTTCAGGCCTTTTGTCTTCATTTTCTATTATAAGTTTTATGAGGTGACTTCCCACAATAACCCCATCTGCTACTTCATATAAGGTCTTTACATGTTCTTTTTTTGAAATACCAAAACCAATATATAGAGGAAGTTCTATTGCCCCTTTAATAAGTGCGATGTTTTCTCTTATATCATCTGGTAAGGTCTTTCTTTCTCCCGTAGTTCCATATCTTGCTATATAGTAAACAAAGGGGGGCTTATATTTTTTGTATTCTTTTAATGTATCAAAAGGGGACTCATTTGTTGCAAAAAGGATTAGGGGGAAATCTATCTTGACCTTTTTTCTTTTTATCTCTGAAAATGGTAAATCAGGGATTATAAACCCTTCTACCCCATATTTTTTTGATTTTTTTATAAAATTTTCCATACCACAGGGTGCATTCATTATACTATTTAGATATGCCATTATATAAAAATTTACCTTCTCTCTATAGGGGCCTAAATTTTTAAGGAGGGAAAACACATCATCTGCCAGTGTCCCATTTTTAAGTGCTATGTTGTGGGCATGTTGGATAGTTGGTCCATCTGCTACCGGGTCTGAAAAGGGGATTCCAATTTCTATACCTGTTGCCCCACCTTCTATAGCCCCTTTTATCACCTCTTCTGTAGTCTCTATGTTAGGATATCCTAATGTAAAATATGCCAAAAATGCCTTTTTCATATCTTATCCCCCCTTTCTTTTAGATAATTCCTTACATTATCCAGATCTTTATCTCCCCTTCCTGATAGGTTTATAACTACTATATCATCTGGTTTGAATTTTAGTTTTTTGAGATAGGCAACTGCATGTGCACTTTCTAATGCAGGGATTATTCCCTCCTCACGGGAGAGTTCAAAAAATGCATCTATTGCCTGGGCATCTGTTATTGCATCATATGTAACTTTCCCCTCTTTTTTCCAGAAACTATGTTCTGGGCCTACCCCTGGGTAGTCAAGCCCTGCAGATACAGAATGTGTGGGTGTGATCTGTCCATCCTTTTGAAGTATGTAAGTCTTTGCACCATGCACTACCCCTATCTTCCCTTTAACAAGTGTTGCCGCATGGTAATCTGTATCTATTCCCTTTCCCCCTGCCTCTACTCCTATGATTTTTGGACCTTTATCTATAAAGTCATAGAATATCCCTGCTGCATTACTACCACCACCTACACATGCTATTATATAATCAGGCAATCTACCCTCTTTTTCTATGATCTGTCTTTTTACCTCTTTTCCTATAACTCTTTGAAATTCCCTTACCATAATAGGGTAGGGATGTGGACCTACCACAGAACCGATGATATAATGGGTAGTTTGGACATTTGTCACCCAATCACGGAGTGCTTCATTTATAGCATCTTTTAGTGTTTTGCTTCCTGATGATACAGGCACAACCTTTGCACCAAGCATCTCCATGCGAAATACATTAGGTTTTTGTCTCTCGATATCTTCTTCTCCCATATATACTTCACAAGAGAGTCCAAAGAGTGCAGCTGCTGTTGCTGTAGCTACCCCGTGTTGGCCTGCCCCTGTTTCTGCTATTATTCGCTTCTTTCCCAATTCTTTTGCCAAAAGTACCTGCCCCAGTGTATTGTTTATCTTATGTGCCCCTGTATGTAGGAGATCTTCTCTTTTAAGATAGATTTTTGCACCATATTTTTTGGATAAATTTTCCGCAAAATATAGTGGTGTAGGCCTCCCCGCATATTCAGTTAGGTAAAAATTAAGTTTTTCTTGAAATGTTTTGTCATCTTTTATTTTGAAAAAAGCATCTTCAAGCTCTTTTAGTGCCTTTGTTAGGATCTCTGGGACAAATTGTCCTCCAAAATCTCCGAAATATGCCATATTATCAACCCCTTTTCAATTTATAATAAGTATCTTTAAGTAAAGGATAAAGTTCCTTATATATTTTATATCTATTCTTATGAAATGCCATAAACCCTGTATTGGGTTCAAACTGTTTATCTATTTTGATTTCTATATCATCTGATAGACCAAGTGCCCTCTTTGCCAATATATATGCACCAAGAGATGGAGAGCCCCCTATTTCGGGAATATATACTATACTACCAAAGATATTTGCAAAAAGCTTAGACCATAATGCATTTTTGCTTACCCCACCTGTAAGGATGAGGGTTTTTGGCATATTCTCCCTAAGAAGTACCTCTGCTGTGTGGTACATTGAAAAAGAGACCCCTTCCATCGCTGAGAATATAAGTTCTTCCCTTTTTGTGGATTCATTTATTCCAATCCAGGAAGATAAGGCATAAGGGTCAGTAAATGGGCTTCTCTCTCCAGAAAGATAGGGTAAAAATATGGGGAGATTTTTTATTCTGTAAGATGAAATATTAACATCGGAAAACAAATCTTTTAAGAAGCTGTATACTTTCCCTACATTAAGCGGTGCCCCTATGAAAAGGTACTCTCCATCTATAAAGTCAAGGGTAAATATCCCTGGAATACCATCTTCTGGAAGATCTTTTCTTGTTATAGAAATCCAACCTGTTGTCCCAAGGTACAAAGATGCACAAGCATCTTGGATCTTTGTACCAAGGTAGGAAGCACCGGCATCCCCCATACCATTTACTATTTTAATCCCTTCTGGGATACCAAACATCTTTTTTGTTACAAGACCTGTTTCGCCTACTATACTGTCAGGTGGTTCTATGGTAGGAAGCATATCTTCTGTAATACCTATAAAGTCTAAAAGCCTTTTTTCCCATTTTTTCTCTCTTATATTGTAAAGACCTGTAGTTGAGGCATTTGTTGGGTCTGTAACATACTTTCCCGTAAGAAGGTGTATAAGATAGTCCTTTCCTCCAAGTATTAATTTATTATGTTTGGATATAGTATCTCTTAATAGATAAAGCTTTGTAAGGGGCATCATTGGGTCAATATAGTTTCCAAGCATCTCATAAAGATTTTCTTTGCCGAAGTGGTTATTTATTATAGGTACAGCCTCTTTTCCCCTTGTATCTGAATATAGTATGATCTCTTCACCAATTATGAGGTCTTCCATTTGGCCTGTAAATGAAAATGCCTCTACCTCTTCCCATTTACATCTTTCCATTAGCCATTTTATGCCTTTTTTAAAGGCCTTCTCCCAGTCTTTTGTATATTGCTCTATTTTTCCATCTTTTGTATAGGTAGGATATGAGAAACTCTCCTCAGAAATAAGCTCCTCTCCAAATATGGATACCTTGAGAGAAGATGTTCCAAGGTCAAATATCACTATTTTTTTCATAATATCTTCACACTCCTTGAAAGAAGGGCTATTATAATGATTATACCTGTAAGCATATCTTGGAAGTAATAGGGTACATCCAATATGGTAAGTCCATTTGCTAAAATTCCCATAATAAGTGCCCCTACAAATGTTCCTATAGGGTTTGCTCTCCCATCTTTGAATACAGTCATACCCAGAAAAACAGCAGCATAGGCCTTTAGAAGATATGCATTACCTGCTGTGGGGTGTGCAGAGCCAAGGCGAGATGCAAGTACTATGCCTGTAAGAACTCCTAGAAACCCCGATATGGCAAAGGCTATTATACGAATTTTTTCCACATCTATACCGGATAACCTTGCCACCTCTGGTCCCTCTCCTACTGCATAAAACTTTCTTCCAAGTTCTGTATAGTACAACATAAACCAAACAATTCCAAGTATTAGAAACATAAGTACAGTAGGTATTGGGATACCTATAACTTTCCCCTGTCCAAGGATTAGGAAAGAATCTGGAATACCAGAGAATATAGTGGCCCCTTGTGTATACCAAAAGGTAATGCCCCCTATTATTGTGGATGTGGCAAGTGTCCCTATAAAAGATGATATACGAAGACGGGCTACTATGAATCCATTTAGGATACCCATAATTATACCTATGAAAAGTGCTACCCCTATGGCTACTCCTATGGGAATTCCTTTCACTATTAATCCTGCAGATATTACACCACCAAGACTTGCACCTGCTGCGATAGATAGGTCAAAATCTTTTGTTATAACTATTATCGTTGCACCCTGGGAGATGATAGTAAGGAGGGATATCTGAAGGAGTATATTCATAAGATTTCTCATAGTGGGAAATACATATGGTGATAACACAGAAAAACCAACATATATTAATATGAGAGCAAAGATGGTACCATATCTCTTTATAATTTTCATGAAATGCCTCCATATGCGATAGATAAGATTTCTTTTGCTTTGGTCTTCTTTGCATCTACTATTTTTTCGATGGTTCCTTTTTTCATTATCATTATCCTGTTTGATATCTTTAAAAGCTCATCTATATCACTGCTTATTACAATTTGAGTTATACCTTTTGATGCAAAATTTATAATATGTTCATGTACCTCTTCCCTTGCAAGGACATCAAGTCCAATGGTGGGCTCATCAAATATAAATATATCTGGATTCTTGAGAAGCCACTTTCCTATCGCGACTTTTTGTTTATTTCCACCTGATAACTCTTTTGTAATAGTGTTGGGGTTATTTGCCTTAATCTCTAGTGTATCCATAACAAGCCGAGTCTTTTTTCTTTCTTTGTCAAGGTCTATAATAGGCAAAGAAAGATATTTCCTTATATTTTTAAGTATTGGTAATGTTGTGTTCCATGAAATAGAGAAACTTTCAATTATACCGTATTTTGCCCGTTCTTGTGGAATCATGACTATACCATTGGAAAGCGCATTTTTAGGGCTTCGGAGATGTAGAATTTTCTTTTGCTTTATAATTTTTCCTGAGGTTATATAACCATTTCCAGATAGTGTCATAGCAAGGCGTGTTTTTCCTCCTCCGCCAAGCCCGAATATCCCTAACACTTCTCCCTTATAGAGAGAAAAATTTATATTAAATAGCCCATCTTGAGTATTTAAATCCTCAACTTTTAGAACTTCATCTGCCATATTTGGGGTATGGGGATTCTTCATATATGTTTTTATCTTATCCCCTACCTCATAAGTTATGATATCTTCCCTTGTTACTTCTTTCACTGAAAATGTCCCCACCTTTTTGCCATCTCTTAAAATAGTTACCCTATCTGCTATTTCAAATAATTCATCTAAAAAATGGGAGATATAGATTATTCCTATCCCATGGCTTTTCAATGTTTTTATGATACCAAATAGATGCTTTATCTCTTTATCTGAAAGTGTTGCTGTGGGCTCATCAAGTATAAATATTTTGGGAGACCTTGCAAGTGCCTTTAATATTTCCACCTTTTTCTTCTCAAGAGGGGATAGGCCCTCTACAGGGATTCCAAGATTTACATCTATTTCAAACTTTTTCTTTAATTTTTCTCCTGTGTGAGAAAGTGCCTTCCAGTCTATTTTTATCCCCTTTTTGGGATATGGCATGCCTATAAATATATTTTCTAATCCTGTAAACCCCTCTAATAATCCCCCCTCTTGGAAGATAAAAGAAAAACCAAGATTGTAGGCATCTTTTGGATTTTTTATATCTACCTTTTTCCCTTTTAAAAATATCTCTCCTCCATCTGGGGGGATAACTCCCCCCAGAACTTTTATAAGTGTGGATTTTCCCGCACCATTTTGCCCAACAAGTGCCATTACTTCTCCCTTTTCTAGGGTGAAATCCACTCTATCAAGTGCCAAAACACCGGGATATTTTTTTGTAATTTTTTTTGCAAAAAGAAGTGGGCTATCTATTCTAAATCACTCCTTGTTATAAGTTTTCCGGGAACATATATAATCCTATCACTTACACCCTTTCCATTAAACACCCTCTCTATCTCTCTTACTAATACCTTTGCCATACCTTTAAAATCTTGTTTTACTGTTGCTATAAATGGACCTCCCTGTTTTATGTATTTGAGTGCCTGGTCTGTACCATCTATACCTGTAATAATTATCTCATCTTGTCTTCCTGCCGCAACGATTGCCTGTAAGGCTCCAATTGCAGGCTCATCCCATGCTGCCCATACTGCATTTATAGAGCCTTTTTTTGGATGTGCAAGAAGTATACTCTCCATAGCCTTTCTTGCATCTTCAATTGGGCCTGGAACCTTTACAAAATGAGATGCAATCACCTTTATATCTTTATTTTCCTTAAGTACTGCCTCCATGACAAGTTGTCTTTTCCTGACCCCATGATGTGCAGGGTGTATAAATGTTACGATATTTCCCTTATTATTTATGTGGTTAAAAAGATAGGGTGTGATTATTGCCGAAAGTTCATAGTTGTTAGATGTAACATTCATTGCCATCCCAGGGATAAATCCTGCATCTCCACCAAATACGGGTATACCTGCATCATGTGCCATTTTGACCTGATGCTTTAGTTGAATAGGGTCTGCCATACCGAGTACTATAGCATCTACCCTCTTTGTTATCATATCCTCCATACGGCTTGCAAGTGCGCCAAAATCACCTTTTGTGTCTATTACTGTAACCTTCCATCCCTTTTCCTTTGCTAAAGACTCAAAAGTTCTTATCATAAGGTTTGTAGTAACAGATGCCATATATGGAGTAAGAACTGCTACCCTTTTTGTACCTGCAAAACCTAAAACAGTTAAAGAAAGAACCAAACTAACCACTATAAGGCTTACAAAAAAGCGTTTCATTACCATACCTCCTTTTATTTTTAAATTTAACACTTTTGAAAAATGTACTTTATACCACCAGATAATCACCTCCTTTTTTAGGCCATAAAAAAAGCCCTCGTCTTTTTAAAAAGACGAGGGCTAATATATATAAATGACCCCGTGGTGCCACTTTTTTTCACCTAACACTAGGTGCACTCATTACGAGGTGCCATCACACCTCTCTCCGATAACGGGGATTACCGTCACCTTCTACTACCTAATAGGTTCGAAGGTGAATAGAAAAAGGCCCATTTCATCTTTCCTAATAGTTACCCATCTCTCACCATATGATGGGCTCTCTGAAACTATAGGATAAGATTACTTACCTTTTTTTAAAAATACCACAAAGAAGATAGATTGTCAAGGGGTGATTTTGGTATAATATAATAAAATAAATTATGTATGGAGGTGTGTGAAATGAAAAGTTTCCTTTTTATTTTATTAATATTTCTATTTCTCTTTCCAATAGTATCTTTCTCTGCAGGCATTATTGCTATACCTGATGCCCCAAGATTTGGCATAGATAGCAAGTACCTTTCTGTGGATTCATATAGGGCAAATATTAAAGTAGTGGAAAATGTAGCATATATTATAATAGATGAAGTCTTTGTAAACCCTTACAATAGACAGATAGAAGGTGTTTTTCTCTTTCCTCTTCCACAGGGTGCATCTATAAATAACTTTACCTTTACCCTAAATGGTAAAGAGATAAGGGGGAAGATATATGAAAAAGACAAGGCTCGAAATATATATGAGGATATAGTGAGAAGACTTGTAGACCCTGCACTTTTAGAATATATTGGCAAAAATGTATATAAGGCATCTATTGCCCCTATTTTGCCTCATAAAAAGGTAAAAGTACACCTTGAATTTACCTACACTTTATCAAGAATGGGAAATACATACTATATAGTCTCTCCCCTAAGTGGACTTAAGTATTCAAAAGACCCTGTAGGTTCTGTGGTGGTAACAGGGACTATAGATACAAAGATTCCTATTGTCGATATCTATTCACCTATTTACCCTATAGATAAGGAAATATCCACATATCATGCAACATTTAGTTTAGAAGGGAATGATGAAAAACCCGATAAGGATTTACTTATATATTTTACCCAAGACATAAAAGATATATCTGGTACATTGCTTACATATAAGGATGAAGACAAGAAAGATGGATACTTTATGTTCTTACTTTCAGCTACAAAAAAGAGAGAGGATGTATATATTCCAAAAGATATAATAGTAATGCTTGACCGCTCTGGAAGTATGAGAGGAGATAAAATAAAACAGGCAAAAGAGGCCCTTAATTTTATAATTGATAGACTAAAACCGGAAGATAGAATAAGTATTATAGCATTTTCTTCTTCGATTTATAATGTTGGGCCTATATGGATATCTGGAGGAGATAAGGCCTCAATAAATAAGGCAAAGGAAGAGATACAGGATATAGATGCACAAGGCGGTACCAATATCTATGATGCATTAAACTCTGCATTTTCTCTTTCCACAAGGAAAGATACACCTTCATATATTGTATTTCTTACAGACGGTATGCCTACAGTAGGAAATACAGATGAGAAACAGATAGAAAACCTCGTAAAGATGAAAATAGAAAAAAAGAGACTCTTTGTTTTTGGGGTAGGGGATGATGTAAACCTTGAATTTCTTACAAGACTCTTTAGATATGGAAGAGGACAAGGAGAATTTATACAGAGTAAGGATATAGAGACTGCCATATCCTCCTTTTATTCAAAAATAGAAGACCCTATGCTTACAAATATCTCTATTTCATACCCTGACACTTTTTACGATATATATCCAAAAACACCACAAGACCTCTTCTGGGGAGAAAGTATTACCATATTTGGAAGATATAAACAGGTAAAAGATAGAATAATTATTAAGCTAGAGGGCAAAAGTAAAGAGGGGAAGAATACATATACCTATGAATTTAACCTTACTCCAAATAGTACAAACAGTTTTATTCCATATCTTTGGGCATCAAGGAAGATAGGATATCTTCTTGAGGAGATTAGGCTAAATGGAGAAGAGAAAGAGTTGGTAGATGAGATCATCTCTCTTTCTAAAAGATACGGTATAGTAACACCTTATACATCATATCTTGTTACAGAAGATAATAGGTCTCCTATGCTACCTCCAGCTGGTGCCCATTATCTCTTAGCTCCAATGTCTGCAAAGAGAAAGATGGTAAAATATGAACAGGCCCTCCAAAAGAGTAATACTATGGAGATGGCCTCTGAAAATAAATCTTTGAAAATTATAGCTGGAAAAGTATTTGTCAAAAAGGATGATTATTGGATAGAAGAGGGCTATACAAATAGTGTATCAGTTAAGGTAATAAAGATGTTTTCTAAGGAGTATTTTGATCTTCTTTCAGAGGATAAAACACTTAAAAATATATTAGCCCTTGGAAATGTAATATTTAAATACAATGGAGTGTGGATAAAGATAGAGCAGTAAGATGTGGGAGGAGAGAGATTGTCACATCGCCCAAAATA
>CAYWXH010000047.1:0-11904 GCA_964462295.1 uncultured Atribacterota bacterium | reverse complement strand
TTAAATTTTTCCATAGCAAAAATAAAAATAATTGAAATTTTAAAAGAATTGTTATATAATTAAAAATAACTTTCATTCTTTTGAAAAGTAGAGGGGGTAATATCATGAAATGGAAGATACTTATCATAGTATGCATGCTTTTAGTTCTACTCTCTTCTTTACCCACCTATGCACACACGGAGAAAATTGCCCTTGTAATGAAGGCATTTACCAATCCATTTTTTATCCAGATGAGATATGGTGCATTAAAAACTGCAGAAAAACTTCATTTAACCCTGGACTACTTTTCTATTAAATATGAAACAGATATAGATAGCCAAATAAAGATAATAGAGAATATCATAGAAAGCGATGAATATAGTGGTATCCTCATCGCACCGGCTGATTCAAAAAGGCTCATCCCACCACTAAAACAGGCAATAGATAAAGGAATAAAAGTTATAAATCTTGATAATAAATTGGACAACAAAACATTACAAAAATATCATCTAAAAATCCCGTTTGTAGGGCCTGACAATTTTAGAGGGGGAGAGAAGATAGGAGAATATGTAAAGTACAAATTAGGTGGAAAGGGAAATGTAATAATAATGGAGGGTATTCCCTCAGCTATAAATGCTATTGAAAGAAGAAAGGGGTTCCTAAAGGGGCTCTCCGAAAGTGATATAAAGATAATCACTTCTTTGGTGGCAAACTGGCATCAAGATGAGGCATTTAACAAACTCTTATCATTTTTTAAAAATTATTATGGGAGGATAGATGCGGTCCTTTGTGCAAATGATGAGATGGCATTAGGGGCTGTACAAGCCCTCTATTTTCTCGAAAAAAACGATACTTTTGTTACAGGATATGACAATATAGATGAGATACGACCATTTATCTGGAGCAAAAAAGTATATGCAACTATTGAACAACATCCATTTGAAATGGGAAGGGTGGGAGTAGAGGAGATGGTTAAACTCTTAAATGGGGAAGATATTCCAATATGGAGAAAAATTCCTACAGACCTAATCACCTATGAAACCTTTGGGAAAAAAGTAGGTATCTATTTCTCCTACCCTATCTCTTTTTCCAAAGAGATACTAAAAAATTGGGGAGAGATGAATGGGGAAGAGGTATTTATAACAACAAGACCAGACCTTATACCTACTTTGGGATTGGATTTATTAATTGTTATAGGAAATGACAAAAAAGATATATATAAGATAAAAGATATAAACAGTCTGCCTATACTTTTTATAAAATACAGTGGAGAGACCTCTCCAAAGCTTGAGAAAAAGATAAGTTATGTGATTACAAATTATTTCCGTGGGATGCCATATGGTGACTTCTTTAAAGAAACAAAGCTCATAAAATGAAATGGCTATAAAGAAAACTTTTACATTTACAATTATAATAATATTAATCCTTCTTACTCTTTTTTCTCTCTTTAGCCGCTATTTTCAAAAAAGGGTAAAAGAAATTAGAGAGCAAAGAGAGGTCTATCATCAATTAAAACTTACCCTTACCTCTTTAGATAAGGATTTTTGGAGACTTAGAAATAGCTTCTTAGAAACCTATGAATATAATTACAAAATACATAATATGTTAATCAAAAACCTAAGAAAACTAGAATCTATTGTCTTTGTCTCCCCTTACATAGATCCTGAAAAAGTATCTAAAATAGAATCTCTCAGTCATTTTCTAAATCAATATAAATTTGGTGCTGAAAAATTAAAAGAGAAGATATTAAAATTTGAATTTTCAAAGACAAAGACAGATGCAGACTTTTTCTCCTATATAAATTTTATAAAAAATACGGACAAGAATTTAAGCTCCTATCTTCTTTTGCTTACTAAATTATATGATCAATACAAAACCGGAAGGAGAAGGGAGCAATTCTATGTCCTTATGGAGGCTCTTGGGGCTCTAAAGACTAAAAATCCAATAGTTAAGAACCTAAATAATAGGCTTATAGATTCGATAGTATACAATTATTCTCTTACCCATGAGATAAAAAATGCCAAATATCAGATAAAATATAGCATATATAGATATAGCTCCACATTTTCCCATATAGAAAAGGACATTATGCAAATTTCAAATAAAATGGGTAAAAAGCTCAATATATTAAGAGAAAAACTATCTAATCTATATTTTATCACAATATTTCTATCTTTTCTATTTTTTTCTATTTACCTATCATGGCTCTTATTAAGAAAGATAGTTAAAACTATAGATAGGGTAAAAAATGTAGTAGAAGAGATATACAAAGGAAATATGGATATTAGGTTTGTACCTCAGGGGAATGATGAGATAAATGAACTTGGGAAGGCCTTAAATAGTATGCTTGATAAGATAGAGGAAATGAATCAAAAATTAAAAGCAGAGAAAGAAAAAGTAGATAAATCAGATAGATTAAAAGGGGAATTTATAAGGAGAATATCTCATGAATTTAGAACCCCTCTAAATTCTGTTATGGGATTTTCTGAAGTTCTTTATAGCATGCCACCAGAAGATGAAAAAACTCGTAAAAGATATATTGAAATAATCTTGCAAGAGTCTGAGAAACTAAGGGAATTAATAGAGGAGATAACCTTATTTACCAATTTGGAATATGAGGGGTATGTACATTTAGAATCAAAATTTGACCTTATACAAAAGATCCGAGAAACTATTGATGTAAAAAGGAAACCTGCAGAAGAAAAGGGTTTGGAGCTCTATCTTGAGGATAAAACAGAAAAAGATAATATAGTAATAGGGGATGTAGATATTTTCCAAAAGATATTTATGCATCTTATAGATAATGGGATAAAGTTTACAGAGAAAGGGGGAATACGCATTGAAATATCTGACAAAAAAGAAGAAGGAAATTATGTAATATATACATTCCGCATCCAAGATACGGGCAAAGGGATGACAAAAGAAGAGATAAAAAATGTATTTAATCCCTTTTATCAATCAGAACCCATCCTTACTCGAAGATATGGTGGTATAGGTCTAGGGCTCACTATTGTAAAGAAATTAATAGAAGAGATGGGGGGCGATATACAGATTGAAAGTATCCCAGGAAAGGGAACTACATATATTTTAACACTTAAATTTAAAAAATCGAGGTAATTTCCAATTTGCCTTTTTATATTTTTTTATTTTTCTCAAATTTTATTTTATTCACTTATTGAATATCTATAGTTTATCTGGTATATTAGAATCAAATAAGGTATATTTGGAGGGCATTATGGAACTTCTTATAGTGGGTACTGTAATACTTACAGGTTTTGTATTTGGAAGCCTCGTAGAAAGAATAGGCCTCCCTAAGGTGACAGGTTACATAATCGCAGGTATTATCTTAAATCCCCGATTGTTCAATATTATTCCCCAGGAGCTTATTCAAAACGACAAGCTTGTTACAAATATCTCCCTTGCATTTATAACATTTTCTGTAGGTGGGACTATTGTATTTCATAGTTTAAAACTTATGGGGAAAAAGATCCTAACAATTACCTTTTTTGAGGCAGAGTTTGCATTTTTATTTGTAATTATAGGAATCATAATTGTAAGCCCTTGGTTTGTTCACATAAAGGGGGCATCATGGTTAACTACATTTATTCCTCTGGGTCTACTTATGGGTGCCATGGCATCTCCTACAGACCCCTCTGCTACATTGGCTGTGGTCCATGAATATGAGGCTCGAGGAGAGGTCTCATCTACCATTATGGGTGTTGCCGCATTTGACGATGCATTTGGCATTATGAACTACAGTGCTGCTGTAACCATTGCATATGTGCTTGTAACAGGTGAGAAGTTAAGTGTGGCATCAGCCATTGGAAAACCCATACTTATAATACTTGGAACCATCGCCCTTGGTGTAGCATTTGGATTTTTCTTCAATGTGCTTACAGAGTTTTTAAAGAAAGAGAAAGAGGGTACACTTATTGTAACAATACTTGCATTCTTATCTCTCTGCTTCGGGGCAGCCCATATATTAGAACTTGATGAACTCCTTGCAACTATGACTATGGGTGTAATGGTTACTAATTTTAATCCATTGAAAAATAAGATCTTTAAGATTCTTGAACGATACACGGAAGAGCTTATATTTGTCGTATTTTTTACATTAAGTGGTATGCACCTTGAATTTTCAGTACTGGGTAAGTACTATCTTTTGATACTATTTTTTGTTCTTTTCCGTTCCATAGGAAAAATAGCAGGGGCCATGTATGGTGCACATGTTTCAAAGGCCTCAAAAAAGGTAAAAAAATATGTGGCAGGAGGGCTTATCCCACAAGGTGGGATAGTAGTAGGTCTTGCACTTTTGATGGAACAAAATCCTGCATTTTCAAATATTGCCCAAATTTTGGTGAGCACTATTTTAGGGGCAACTGTTGTCCATGAACTCATAGGCCCTGTAGTATCTAAACTCACCCTTGAAAAGGCAGGGGAAATAGGGCCCAAAAAATTTAAAAGATAGGAGGGAGGGTTATGCGAATTTTTATTTTAGCTATAGTTTTTTTGATCTTACTTATAGGAACTGCATTTTCGGATATGGGGGCAATAGTGCCAGATGAGGCAGTTGACCTTACAGAACCTGCACAAAGGGCCATTATTGCATATGATGGATTCTCAGAAATACTTGTACTATCTACAGATTTTGACACATCAAGTGATACAAAAGCGGTTCGCTTTATCCCATTCCCATCAAAGGCTTCAATAAAGGAGGGGAATAAAGAGACTTTTAAAAACCTAAAAACCCTTGTAAAAAAGTATAATTTACACTATCTTACCTTTTACAGAAGTGGTGAGCCTAAAAAAGAAGGTATAGAGATAGTCTCTAACCAAACATTAGGCCCTCACAAAATAGTACAGGTAAAGGTGAATGATTTCTCTGATTTTGTAAAATGGGTAAAAGAGCTATTCAAAAAAGAAGGAATATCTAAAGAAGGCTTTACAGAAAAAGAGCAAGATATTATAGTTCATTACCTTAAAAAAGGGATAAACTATTTTGTGTTTGATATAGTAAATCTTTCAAATGGTATAAACCCTATAACCCCTCTTGTATATAAATTTGATACATCTTACTTTTACTACCCCTTAGTTACATCATCTGCCTTTCCAGGGACAGGAAGTATTGAACTTTTTATTTTTTCAAACTATGGAGAAATACTTGAAAAAGCAGCATTCAGCCCTATGCCTCACCCCTGGAGGAGGTCAGAGACTGCTATTGTTAACTGGGAAGATATGGAGATGATAGATCCTGATATTGCAAAGCTCATGGGGGAGCATGCCATCTTCGGGGCCATAAAATACAAAGGCACCTATGATGTGAAATATGATATATGGCTTAATACCTCTATATACCAATTAAAACCATACAATCCATTACAAAATACGAAAAAGAGGTGAAACATGCATGAATGGTCATTAGCAGAAGCGGTTATAGAGACTGCAATAGATTTTGCAAGGAAGAATGGATTAACAAAGATTACGGAAATAAAAATAAGAATGGGGGAACTTCAACAGATAGAAGAGGATATCTTCAGATATGCCTTAGATGAAATCCTCAAGATGAAAGGAGATATAACAAAAGAGACCAAAGTTCAAATCGAAGAAGAAAAAGTACTCTTTAAATGTAGGGTATGTGGACATGAATGGAGCGGAAAAGAGGTTTTTGAAAAGATAGACGGGGATGACAGGGAAGCTATTCACTTTTTGCCAGAGGTTGCTCATACATATATAGAATGCCCAAAGTGTAAAAGTAGAGATTTTGAAGTAATAAAAGGTCGAGGTTTATTTGTAGATTCTATAACAGGGGAAAGAATATGATTGACCCAAGAAAAAATATTATAAAAGAGAGGCTCAAAGATGTGGGGAGAATCATTGCTGTATCAGGGGGGAAAGGGGGGATAGGTAAAAGCATTGTATCCACTACTTTGGCACTTATCCTAAAAGATATGGGCAAAAAAGTAGGGCTTTTAGATCTTGATTTCACAAGCCCTTCCACACATGTAATCCTTGGAGAGAGGGATTTACCCTTTCCTGAAGAGGAAAAGGGCATAATCCCTTTAAATATCAAAGGACTCTCATATCTTTCCATTGTATCTTATACAAAGGATAATCCCACAGCACTTAGGGGGGATGACCTAACAAATGCCATATTAGAACTTTTTGCTATAACAAGATGGAGGAAACTGGATTATCTTATAATGGACCTTCCCCCTGGTATAGGGGATGTATTTTTAGAACTTCTTCGAATCATAGAAAAAGTAGAGTTTCTGCTTGTCACCACCCCTTCTGCCCTATCATGGCAAACCTTTAAAAAAGTCGTCGATGTCCTAAAAGAACAAAATGTTCCTATAATTGGAGCCATACTTAACATGGTAGGGGATGCTACATACGGATTTGAGAAAAAAATAGAAGGAAAGGGGATCAAATATCTTGGGGATATAAGTTTTGATAAAGACCTCGAAGGTGCCATAGGAGATACCGAAAAATTATTGGGCACGAAACTTTCAAATAACCTAGAAAATATAGTTAAAAATACTTTATAAAAAAGGAGGAAATTATGAAAAACCTAAAAATTAAAACCAAATTTTTCATACTTATTGTACTTATACTCATAGGGTTCCTGTCAATGTTTGGGATTACTTGGAATATGATTGAAAAAAACCTTGCACTAAGCAGAGAGAATATCCTTGCAGGAAAGATATCAAAGATTATAAATGAAATGGACGAACACATCCTCTATATGCGTATTTTGGCAGAAGAATTTATTACCAAAAAAGATATAAATTATGTAAATTCTGTAAAAGACCTAGCAAATGAGACAATAAAAGACATAGACGAAATTTCTAAATATAACCCTGACAAGGATATGGCATCAAAGCTCTCCAAGTTAAAAAGTGCCATCTTACAATGGGAGAAAAAATTTCTGTCATATGTAGCAGTAGAAAAAGAGATAGGCCTTACAGAAAAAGAAGGTCTCAAAAAGGAATTCTCTGAAAACATTAGAAAGGTAGCAGATTACTTAAGAATAGTAAGAGATGACAAATTACTCTCCAAAATACTTAATCTAAGAAATCTGGAGAAAGATTTTCTCCTTACAAAAGACAAAAAATATCTTACCTCATTTAATAAAAGGATAAAGTTTTATATAAAACTAAAGATAATCCCCCAAGAGATGGAGCAAACCTTCAAAAATTATCAAAACTCTTTTGATAAACTTGCAAGCAAATTGTATGAGGCAGATAAAATCTCCCAAGAAGAGAAGAAGCTCTTTGAGGGTATATTTCCTATAATAGATTCTCTTATAAAGAGGGCATCTGACATTCTCTCTAAAAATGAAACAATGCTTGAGAAAAATCAAGGGGCACTTCTTAAAAATATGCTTATTATGAGTATAATTATAGCCCTTGTAGTAATCTTACTCATACTATCACTTTCACGAAATATTGTAAAATCTATAGATAGGGTAATCTTTGCATTAAAAGATATAGCACAAGGAGAAGGAGATCTTACCAAAAAACTACCCGAAGGCAAGGATGAAATGGGAGAACTCGGCAAATGGTTTAATGTATTTGTAGACAAGATACGTCACATAATCGAAAAAGTAAGTGAATCATCGAAAAATATCGATACAGTTACCGAAAATATTTCCAGTGAGGCATCAAGACTATCTGACTCCATCGAATCCCTTGCATCTACAGCAGAGGAGACATCTGCTACAGTAGAAGAGATTACATCATCTATAGAAGAGGTAGCAAAAAATGCACAAGATATAGCTAACTCATCTGATGAGCTTGCAAGAAGTGCAGAGGTAGTTATAAGTGATAACAGGAAGATAGAGGATATGGCAGATATCGTATCTAATAACTCCAAGAGAGTAGGTGAAGCTATTTCGAAGCTCAAAACATCAATAGAAAGAACCGTACAATCTTCTGAAGAGTCAAGAAAAATAGCAGAGGAGACCGAAGCTTATAGGGAAAAAGGTATTGCTGCTATAGAAGAAACGATAAAAGGTATGGAAAATATAAAGATGAAGGTAGAAGATATAGTAAATATGGTAAATAATCTCGGAAAATCCTCTGAAGAGATAGGAAAGATTACAGAGGTCATATCAGATATTGCTGAACAGACAAATCTTCTTGCATTAAATGCAGCCATTGAAGCAGCACGTGCAGGTGAGGCAGGAAGGGGCTTTGCAGTGGTTGCAGATGAGGTAAGAAAGCTTGCAGAACGCTCACAGCAGGCAGCAGGCGAGATAGGTGAACTCATAGGGGATATTCAAAAACAGGTGCAAAATGCCGTAAGGTCTTCAGAAGAAGGAAAAGCTGAAGCAGAAAAAGGAATGGATCTTGTAAAATCCACATATGAAACCTTCCAAGTTATAAGTGATGGTATAAAAAATGTTACATCTATTATAGAAACCATTGCACAAAATGCAGAATACGAAAAGGATCAAGGAGAAGGTGCGGAAACCCTTATTGAAGCAAGTATAAAAAGCATAGAAGATATAACAGATCTTATAAAAAAAGAGGTTGAAAATGCGGAAATGATGGGAGAGAGGGTAAAAGAGGTTACACAAAATGTATCATACATTTCAGCAGCCACTGAGGAACAAGCTGCAGCTGCAAGGGAGATGAGAAAAGGTATTGAAGTTATATCCCAGGTAGCCCAGGACAATGCCGCATCTGCAAATGAACTCGAAAGTGTATTAGAGAATTTAAAGAAAAGCACAGAAGAACTTGAAACCCTTGTATCAGGTTTTAAGATCTAATAGGGGGGAAATTCTCTAAAAAAAGGGGGTTAATGAGATGAGTACTGAAGATTTATTCTTTGGACATTGGTTGGGAAGACTTGATGAATATCGTCTCCCACCTCGGGTCTTATTCGGTTTTGGGGCAGCAAAAGAGAGTGGAAAAGTGGCAAAAGAGATTGCTAAAAACAGAGATGTAATTGTAATAACAGATGAGGTATTGAGAAAAATCGGGCTTATAGATGATGTGCTAAATGCGCTTGCTGATAGTGGGTTCAATGTGGATGTATTTGTACCTACTGCTATAGAACCTACTATCCAACAGGTGCACGAAGTAATTGATGCAGCATCTAAAAAAGAGTATGGACTTATTGTGGGCATAGGCGGAGGAAGCAGCCTAGATAGGGCAAAAATGGCTGCATGTTTTGCAAGAAGAGAGGAAAAGATAGATGATTATCTTGCACCAAGTACAAAACCTATTCCCGGATCACTTCCAAAACTTCTCATCCCTACCACCTCTGGGACAGGAAGTGAGGTCTCAAATACTGCCGTTGTAATAGTGCCTGAGGAGTATGTAGGGACAGCAAAAACATGGATTACAGGAGATCCTGTGCTTGCCGAGGCATCAATAATTGACCCATCCCTTATGATGAAATTACCACCCACTGTAACTGCAAATACAGGTTTTGATGCTATGAGCCATTCTGCTGAAGGGGTGATCTCCAAGCTTGCAAATCCATTCTCCGATGCACTTGCACTCCAAGGGGTAAAGCTTGTAGCAGAGAACTTACGTGCAGCATATCATCATGGGGATGACCCTGAAGCCAGATGGAATATGGCTATGGCAGCTGCTTTAGGAGGTATAGTTATAAGCTTTGGTTGGGTAGCTGGACCTGCTACACTTGGACATGTGGCATCTGAAGGGATCTCTCCAAAATACAATATGACACATGGTGCAGCATGTGCAGTACTCCTCCCGTATGTATACTGGTTTAATCTTCCTGATGATTATGCACAGAGAAAACTGGCACTTATAGCAGAGGTATTGGGAGTAGATACATATGGTATGTCCACAAGAGATGCTGCAAGACATGCAATATTGGCTACCTTTGAGCTTATGGAAGATGTAGGGATACCTACAGACCTAAAGTCCTATGGTATGAAGAGAGAAGATATACCTACCCTGGCAGAGTATATACTGAAAAGAGGGGAAGAGATGTACTCTATGTCCTTATACAATCCAAGAAGGGCCACAAGAGAAAATTTAGAAGAGTTCTTTGAAGTAGTATATGAAGGGAAAGAGGCTTTAGAAAGTAGATTATTCGGTTAAAAGAGGTGGACATTGTGAGTAATCTCTTTGGCTATACAGGGAAACTTCTTAGGGTAAATTTAAGGGACAAAAATGCAAAGATAGAAGATATCGACCCCAAAGACTTAAAAGAATATCTTGGAGGGGTAGGCCTTTCTGCAAAAATACTCTACAAGGAACTTAAAAAAGGGACAGACCCCCTTTCTCCCGATGCCAAACTCATATTTGCCACAGGCCCTCTTACAGGGACAGGGGCACCTGGTTCAGGGAGTGTAGACCTTTGCTTTAAATCTCCCCTTACAGGGGTATGGGGGGAATCAAGAAGTGGAAGTGATTTTGGACCTTCTCTGAGAAAAGCAGGATATGAACTTCTGATAATCGAAGATAAGGCATCTGAACCTGTATATATAATTATAGATAATGAAAAAGTTCAGATAAGACCTGCAGAAAACCTAAAAGGCCTATCATCCTATGAAAAGGTAGAGAAATTGAAAAAAGAGTTGGATAAAGAATTTGAAGTAGCAGTAATAGGACCTGCGGGTGAGAACATGGTTCTGTTTTCAAGTGTTATGTTTGGTGATGGGTCTCGTGCAGCAGGTAGGTCTGGGGCAGGGGCTGTAATGGGTGCAAAAAACCTTCTTGCGATAGCCGTAAAGGGGGATAAAAAAATACCCATATCAGACAGAATGAATTTCTATAAAACAGTAAGGAAACATTCACAAAAACTCCTTACACCTGATAATTTAGGATTTAAAACAGATGGTACAACAGGGGATTTAGGGAAATGTGATGATGCAGGTGATTGGCCTACAAAAAATTGGCAATCAAATTCATGGGGGATCGGAGAAAAACTCTACGAACACTTTAAATCGCAAAACCTTGTAAAGGGAAAAGGATGCTATAAGGGATGCATACTTTTTTGCGAAAGAGTGGCAAAAGTAGAGAGTGGAAAATGGAAAACCCCTATACACAGTGGAAGTGAATATGAATCCATATCCGCATTTACTGCATTTATCCAAAATGATAATATAGATGCTGCAGTACATGCTACATATCTTTGCAATGTCTATGGCATAGATACTATATCTGCAGGTGGGGTAATAGCATTTGCCATGGAAGCATATGAGAAAGGAATACTTACAAAAGACGATCTAGGAGGAATCGAACTTACATGGGGAAATATGGATGCTGCTATAGAAATTCTTAAACAGATCGTTCATCGCAGAGGGATAGGAGATGTATTGGCAAATGGGGTAAGAAAAGCGGCCCAAACTATAAGGGGAGGATCAGAAGAGTTTGCAATCCATGTAAAAGGATTAGAAGGTCCCGCACATGACCCACGATCCGGAAAGGCATTAGCACTTACATATGGGGCAAGTAATACAGGTATGAATCATATACACCCTATAGAAGGTATGGCATATGATGCCTACAAGGTAGATTTCGGTCTTATACCTTATGGCCTCCCCGACCCTAATAAAGTAGATAGATTTGTCGAAAAAGGCAAAGGCAGGGCATCCAAAATACTTCATGACTTTGGTATGATACCTGATATAGTAGGTATATGTAAGTTTTATATCTATGCAGGACTTACACCAGATGACCTTGCGGAAGAACTCTCTGCCCTTACTGGTTGGAATATGAACGGAAGAGAACTACTACAGATAGGGGAACGCATTTACAATCTACAGCGTATGTTTAATGTAAGAGAGGGTATATCAAGAAAAGATGACTATCTACCAGAAAGGGTAAAATCTATTCCTAAATTTGGTAAATACAAAGATGTTTCAGAGAGTGCGATAAGAGAATATGACTTAATGCTTGATGAATACTATGAGGCAAGGGGTTGGGACAAAAACGGTATCCC
>CAYWXH010000046.1:0-11960 GCA_964462295.1 uncultured Atribacterota bacterium | reverse complement strand
ATATGGGTCAGAACAGTAGACGGAGCAACTATAATAGGTTTCAATCCCTCGTAGGAACGATAGAATCAAAGCTGTATCTGTCACCCTTACGGTTTTGAAATCATAGTTTCAATCCCTCGTAGGAACGATAGAATCCCATCCATCTTTCAAAAAAATTATATCACTAAAAAGTATAATCGTCAAGTAAAAATTTACTAATTGTCGAAAATTAATATTTTAAAGGTTTGGCCTTTCTGTCGAAGGGACGATTTTTTTACTTTTCTTGATATCGACAGATATAATGAATAAAATAAATCGTTCCAAAAAATTTTTAGAACCCTAAATATAACTTTCAAATAATATTATCATCATTTCCTTTCTCTATCCCTAATATTATTCTCTTAGTATAAAACTTATCTCTAAAAGTATAAAAAACTACAGAATCCTCTTTTTCGTTTATAATTTTTTTCACTTTCTCCTGAAGTATCTTAAATTTTGCAGGGCTAAGTTGACCTTCTAATACGGAATTTTGTACCCAATTCAAGTACTGACGAGCCAGCTTTAAAACTCGACCTACTCTTTTTTCTGAAACATCATATACCATTATAATATACACTTACCACTTCATCAAAAAAGGAGTATAAATTTCTTCCCCTATTAGGTGTTTTTCTATCTTATAAGCCTCCATTCTTATAAGGGTACGGTATGAGACATTTCTCCCTAATTTTTCATGTTTTATAGTATCCCTTAGTCTCTCATCTATCTCTTTTACCACTTTTTTCTTTCCATATTCATTCAAAGAAATTCCATTCATTCTACGCTCAAAATCCTTTTGTTTAATAATATTTTTATTCAAAACAGAGAATATAAGTCTATCACCTAATAGAGGTTTAAATATCTCTGCTATATCAAGATTCAAAGAGAATCTTCTAAAATTAGATGCATGTAAAAAACCTATACGAGGATCAAGGTGAGTATGATAAATCTCAGAAAGGCATGTTACATAGATTATCGAATTTACAAAACTTATAAGGGCATTTAAACGATTCATTGGGGGCCTCTTAGTTCTTTTTTGAAATGCAAATGCTTCATTTTTTATAATCCTATCGAATCCACTGTAATAAAGCTGCTTAATATTGCCCTCTATTGCCATAAGCTCCTCTATGCTTTTTACATCTTCCAAAGAAAGTAATTCTATCTTCTCTACAATATCCTCTAAAAGAGCTCCTCTTCTTAAATAGTACTTCAAATTTCGTAAAGCATTACCTTTTGCCCCCTTTACAAAAGAGATAGCAAGTCTTAATCTTTTTGACTCATCCATATAATATTCTGCTTGCTTTAATATAATATAGCCTGAATTATAATGTTCTCTTGGGTAAAAAGAACCCATATAGTATCCGTAATGACTAAAATAGTGCAGTATAATCTCTTTTTGAGAAAGAAACTCCAAAAACTTTTTATTTATCGAAACTTCTCCAAATATCAAAATTTCTCTTGTGTTTTCGACAGGTACATATTTTTTAGTACCTTCTGATTCAAAATATAAAGTATTACCCTTTCGTTTTAGCTCTCCATTAGAAAATATATAAATACTATTCATGCCCTACCTCTCAGCTAAAACAAAACTCTTTATAGGCACAATTTTTACAAAATCCTATCCTTTTCACAGGTGGAGGTAGCTGCTTTTCTATTAGCTCTTTTATTTCTTTTTCGGCATTTTTAAGTTTCTCTAAAAGTTCGTTATTAAGATTTACCTTGATTCTCTTCTTTTCTTTTGGTATAAGAAGCACACCTTTTGCCTCTATTCCTTTTTCCCTTAATACTTTAAGATAATATGCAAGTTGCATAGTAGCAGCCTCAATATAGCGAGAACTTTTCTTTACTTCTCCTGCAAGAAAATATCCATTTCCCCTTTTTATTAGGTCCACAGATATATCACCTATTCTTATCTCTTTCTTTTCTCGTTGATAACTATCTTTGGATAAAAACCTACCCAAAATTAAAAATTCATCTTGCTCATAAGGATTCAACTCATGAGCCATAAGCCAAACCTCTCTTTTACAAATATAATAGTACCATATAAGTGTTCCTGTTATTTTTACCATATCAATGAATGTGATTCCCCTATAAATCCTGTTTCCAAATCATAGTATTCTTCCAACATAGAATTTGGAATATACCTCATACCATTTTCTTCAGGTGGTAAATTTTTCATGGCCTTTTGTGTATAGACAGAAATAACATATTTATAAAAATCGGCCTTAAATTCTCTGAATGCACTTTTTCTCTTCCATCGATCCTCTATAAGTTTTACCCTTTCGTATCTTTTCCATACATTCTTAGCCTCTTCATTTAATTCTACAAATATATCTATCTTTTCCTCTTCTTTTATTAATTTAAAAGTCGATATAGCATCATTTCCATCATCGTAATTTAACACATAAAGAGAATGTAATACCCCTTCTTCTTGATGCAATCTATCTTTCACTTCCTTATAATAACGGCTAACTATAGAATAAAAATCTTTCTCTTCAAATTCTTCCTCAGGGAGTATCTTTGCAGTAATATCTAAAAGCAATGGGTCATAAATATAGGAGGAAAACCTCTTTCCCCTTTCATCACAAAGATTTAAAAGTTTTAGAATTCCTCTTTCTTTCATACCGTTTCTATTGCATCTACCTCCTGCCTGTTGGATACTATCCAATGGGGCAAAGTCTCGAATCACCACATCCAAATCAATATCTACACCTGCCTCCACAAGTTGCGTTGAGATAATTACTTTTTTACCTTTATAGGTTTTTATCTTTTTTATTCTCTCTAATCTCTCATATGGGGTAATATGGGTAGAAAGATAAAAATACTTTATATCATCACTTTTTCTCAATGAATTATACAAGGTCTTCGCGGCACTTATAGTATTTAAAACAACCAAAACAGAGTCTCCATAAGAAAAGCTATCTTCTATCTCAGAGGGCATTATATCTAAAAGTTTTCCTTTTTTGAGATTTGGAATAACCCTATATCTATTTACTGAAGAAAAATATAGTCTTGGATCTTCCACAATCTCTACATCTCCACTTACTATCATAGGCTTAGTTGCTGTAACAAAGATTACAAAACAGTGCTCCTCTTTTACTAAATAATCCAATATCTCTTTCATCAATCTCCAATATCTAAATGGAATAGACTGTACTTCATCTAATATTATTACGCTATTTAAAAATTTATTAAACTTCTTTAACATTCTATTTTTATAGCCAATCAATGTATGGAAAAATTGTATAAAAGTAGTAACAACAATCTGAGAATTCCACCCTTCAACCAATAACTGTTCCTCATCAGGAGAATACTCATTTTCATTTGAAGGAAAATAGTGTAATTCACTCATATGGTGATATTTAAGTAAAATATCATCTGGGGGCAAAGCATTTTCAACTTTTTTAAAAACCTCTCGTATAACATCGTAGTTCTGTTCTATTATACTTAAAAAAGGAAGTGAGTATATAATACGAGAGAGGGCAAATTTCTCCTTTAACTTTAAAGCAAGAGAAAAAGCCGTAAGAGTCTTGCCAAGACCTGTAGGGACATTCAGGGAGAGAATCGAGGGAGTCTTTACCTGTTCTGAGAGAAAAATGGCCTTGGTATATACATCATTTCTTAATTTGTCTATATATGCCTCAGGGTTTACCCATCCCTTTAAATCTCTATATCTATCAACTAATTCACTCTTTAGTGAGGCTTTAATTTTTTCAAAGGATGTAACTCCTGCCTCCATCTTATCTGCATCGATAAGAAGAGAAAAAATAGTATTTAAAAGAAAATATGGATAGAGATCTTTAGGGTTTTCCTTTTCATAGTGCATTAAAAACCTTCTTACCCTGCGAAACTCATCTTTCCATATTTTCACATCTTTATATATCTTATCAAAGGTAGTCCCAATATTCATAAATAAATAAAGCTCTCTTCCTAGTTCTTTATTTATAGCATCTATCTGAAGATTCAAAATTTCTTCTTCATCTATAAAAAAAGCATTAAGGGGTTTTGTAAGATTTCCATGGTGAGACTTTATAGCAACAAAAGAGATAATAGGGAAAAATGGTTTATCTGGAAATAATCTTTTTATAGTGAAATAGGCAAAAACTGCCGAAACAAGAGAATGTCTTGTTTTTGGATCATTTTTTAATTCCTTGCTTTTTGCCTCATCAGCTAAAAGATATTCCTGGAAAAAAGGCGTAGATTTTCCTATATCATGAAGAAGTGTGATAACTTTTAAAAGTTCATGCTCATCTCTTTTAAAAAAAGAAGGGGCAAAGGAGGATGCTATCCTCCATACCCCTTTTAGATGTTCTATAAGTAATTTATCAGGATGAGAATATACTTTAGAAAAATAGGATGTTCTCTCCATCTTCAAACTCCCATACTTTTTTTGGAAAAACCTTTATAGGCTTCCCAGCAACCTCTTCTAAGACATCTTCATATCGTAGCACTTGCCTTTCTTTGTTTATTATAATAGGTATCCTCTCTTTTATATATCTACCTTCATATGAAAAATCTATGGCATCTTTCTCTTTTAAATAAGAAAAGGGTACTACAGAATTAACCTTCATATATTCTTGTGGGACAACCTCTTTTCCCTCTTTTAATTCTGCATTTCCAAAATTAGCAATACATTCTGATATGCCAAGATATGGGGTATAAACTGTTTTATGCTGAGACAAAAAAGACCAAAGATTTAAAATAAGCTCCTCTCTTCCCCCTATCCAAAATGTATATTGTGGATTTTTTAAAAACTCTACTTTTATCTGGGTTCTCTGCTTTATAAGATTAAAAAACGGACCTGCACTTTTTGTTTCTATCCAATTTAGGCCCATTCTTATCTTTTTTATGGGATTTTTTATCTTTATAGCAACTTTTGTTTCTAAATTCATTAGTTTATCTATATACTCTTCCTTATCAAACCCTAGTATTGCCCCAAGTATCCCAAATACAGCTGTAATAGGTGGGATAGAAAATGTAACAGGAGAAGCAGTAGTGTAAAACTTTTTAAAATGTCCATAATCTCCCCATATATCAAATTTTATAATTTTCATTTCCCTCACCAACTTATGCTTAAATTATAAGAGTTTTAAAGAGTTCTTGAGGATTATCTATTGGTTCTCCATTTTTTGTAAGTACCAATCTTTCATCTTTTTTAATAATAACATCTTTAATAGAATCTTTATGTTTGGACAATAGCTCATAAAGTGGAGCAATCTCTATGGCAAAATCAGAGACATCTCTTATAGCCTTATCATCCATTGTCTCATCTTTTTTTACAAGATTTATGTATTTATCAAGATCTCCTATATGATAGTTATCTTCTTTATACCCTATTTCCATATATAGACGGGGCATCTGTCCTGCCTTAGAACGAGAGATAAGATTTTTTGTTCCATTCCATATAGCATCTCTCAATTCCAAAAGGTCATCTTCTGTCATTTTTGTAGATTTTGCTGCATTTTCATTAACTATTCCATAAAAGGCAATTAGAGAATATGGAACAATATATTCCTCACGGAAGGTCTTTTGGGTTGCCCCTTCTTTTGAGGCAAAAGCCCCTGTCCCCTGAATAAACTTTACCTCTACTTTGTGCATGCTTCTTCCCATCCTAAATTGCACAGGTCCTGTATATGTAACAGAAGATTTATTTTTAGTATCTTTTTCAATAGGAATAGTAGCTCCAAAAAGTCTTACATCTATACAGTCATTTAAAATATTTGAAGAAACGATATTCTTCATTTCATTAAGATCTACATCTTTTAGAGAAATCTCCCTTTTCTCTCCGTTTTCTATTTTATATAAAAAGTCTCTCGCACGAAGCTTTGCATCTTGTATATTTCCCTTCTCATCACTTATTTCTCTTATAAAGATCTCTTTGTTTTTTAAATCATAAAGATAGTCTCTTATCGTTCTTTTTAATCTTACATCTGTTACTATATTGGTATCTGTTTCCTCATCCATCCTTGGTTTATTCTCATCCATAGGGTCCCCATTGGGATTTGCATCTTTAATATCATATAAAAACAGAATTTCTCTCCTATTTTTAAGGATTTCACTCATTTGTTTCTCCTCCTTCCTCAGTTTCAATTTTATCAGGTTTAAAAATAGGACTTCCACTTTCATCGATGGCGTTTGCAAGTGTAAGACCAAGAACAAAGTAATAGTTTATCTCATCCTTTGTCATCTTCCACTTGTCCCCAGCCTGAAGTAGATAAGAAGATATGATTCCTTCGAGTTGTTTGTAATAATTCTTCTTATAATCCTCAAGCTTAGCTATTACTTTTGGGAAAAGGGCTTTTATATCATCTTCTCCCATTTTTAAAGATTTAAGCTGACTCCTAAAAGGCTCTGCCCCCCTATCATTTCTTTGGATATTTAATAAAAACTGTGTAAGTACCCCTATAAGAAAAACTGCTTTTCTTTCAGGGGAGATAAAGCTTCTTTGGTGTTCTTCGAAAAATTTCTTGATCTTTTCTTCTAGGTCAGAGTGTATGAGTTCACTCATATTTTCCCCTCCTTTCTCTCTTTTATCTATAAGGCCTAGTTCATCCAAAAAATATAGAAAAATTAAAGCACCCAATACCATATCAACCATATACTGGTTATTTACAAATCTTTTTCTAATTTTTTTCATTATTTGGCCCATTATATAGTCATAATCTATTTTGTTGCCTTTAAAAATCTTATCTATTATATTTAAAAATTCTTTATATGATTTATTTCTGGATTTTTCAGACTCTACAAACTGTTTTACGATACTAAAATTAAAATACACATCTCTTAGTTCATTTTTCGTCTTTATAGCATTCTTAAATATATGATATTTTTCTACCTTATATTTTGCATCAAAGAGTCTTCTTATTCTACTGGGATAAATATCTTCCAATAAAAGGTCTATTATAATCTTGTCACTTTGTTTTGTATAAAACAAAAAAGTAAGGGTATAGAAATCCTTAAGATCTTTCATATAAAGAAGTATGTCATCTTCCCTTTGTGCGATACCATTATCCTTTATAGAGATATCCCTGTTTTTGTAAGTCTCATAAGGTATGAGGGCATCCCCTAAAGAATTTATATCTCCTAAGATAGAACGTGGTATCAAATAATAATTAATTCCTGCAAAACGAAAGCTACCCAATACCTCTTCTAAGTAAGACTTTCCCTCTGTTAAAAGAAGGGCACAATCAAGACATATAGGGAAATTCCTCCATCCTTCCTCTTTCCTAAATCCTCCTGCAATATATCCTGGTTTATCAAGTGTATAAAATGTATAAGGTGCCGCATTTCCAAATACTTCTCCCTTTTTACCACAAAGAGAGCATACCCCATATTCATGAGAGACCTCTTTATATCTCTCTTTTATACTTTCTACAAAAAAGTCCTTAAACTCTTCCCTATCCCCTGGATACTCATTATCTAAGGTTATAGCTACCAAAAATTGCACATCTCTTGGGTGCTCTTCTTTTGCTTCTTTTACTTTTTGGATAATCTCAGGGAGTCTTTCCTGAAATTCTCTATATATATTCTCTGTAGGGATGAAGTCTACATTTTGCCGGTTAAGCTTAAACCATGCCAAAAGTTTCTTTGGGATGGTTTTTTCGGCCTCTGTATATTTAGAAACAGGAGTGAAATCTGGGCCTTGAGCAGCTTTTCTTCTATATAAATACCTTTTATAATCCTTTTCCTCATAATCTTCAACCTCTATATTGTCAAACCTTACTCCTTCTTTTGTTTTAAAATTAATTTTTATTACCTTAAAAGGATAAGTTTCTCCATCTTTCTTTTTTTGATTCTTTATGTTTTTCCCAAATGGACTTTCAACAAATATGTGAAATGTTTCATCAAGAGATAGACCCTTTTCCTTTAAGCTATAAATCCCCAGCTCTCTAAGTGCTTCTAACATTTCTCACCTCCTCGATACACCCGAAACCTGCGCTATTTTTGGCACCGATCCCGGCATAATAGGCAAGATACAACATCTCTCTTTCTGCCTCTATTTTGCCTACAAAATTCCATGCAGTAATAGGTCTTTTTTTAAACCATACTACTTGTTTTCCATGGGTGAGGTTTATCTTTACTATCTTTAATCTTATATCTTTTTCATATTGAACTCCATAAAAAGTATGAAACTTCTTTTTTAAATTTTCTATGATTTGAATAAAGAAACCGATCTCATTAGGAGAATAGTAGTAAAATGGTTTTTTTCTATTTCTATAGGTAGAATACACTGTAACCGGTGAGATAGTTTTAAAAGTCATCTCTTTCTCAGGATGAAATTCCTTTCCCGAGGGTACATTTACAGAAGAGAGAATAATATTATTTCTAAAAAACCGAATAGACTCTGTCCTTATGAGACTTTCTGCTGTTTCTATCAATATCCATTCAAAAGGTGACGAAAGGATAAAAGATATATGATATCCAAAATCAAAAAGCTTCTTTTCTTTTAAAAGTTTAGGCTTTTCGAGTATTTTTGAAAATGTAAAAAACTTAAATTTTCTTTTTCCCCAGGGGAAACCTTCCTCGTGAAGAAATTTACTCTTTGCAGGAAGTAAATAATCATAGATAATGGCCTGTATACCCTCATTGTAAAAATAAGGAACTATTATGGGTTTTTCCGAGAAAAACTCATACTTTATACGCAAAAAAATCGCCCCCTTCCCTTGTTAGTTATACACCCCAAATCCCGAAGAGTCTGTACTCATATTCCATACGGGTACGGACATCTATCACCCCCTCTTTCTCAAGGATCAAAAGCAGGCGCTTGATCTTTCGTGGAGATTCCTTGTCAAGCTCTACAGGCTCCCTCACAAGCCAGCCCTTACGAGAAAAATCCTGTCTATATTTTCTGTAGAGAGACTTGGATATAACACCTACATCAAGCAGTCTATGAAGGATGGCTGACATACTTATCCCATACTTAAATTTTGCCAATTTTAGCTCTTCAATACCTATGGATTTACGTTTCTTACCAAATTGGAGTCTTACCTCCTCTGCGGGAAACAAAAAGGCCCCTGCGAATCTATTACAGGCAAGTTCTGCGTCTATGGTAGAATCTATATCCAAAAGAAGGTGACCAAACTCGTGAAGGAGGCTAAACCTTCCCCTATCTCCCGCACTACCCCTCTTTAGGGCAATCACAGGAAGTTCTCCTTCTATCTCAAAGGCCATTGCCCAAAAATCTTTAAGCCCATCTATGTAGATAACCCTTATACCTATATCTTCAAGGAAATCAGTAACATTATGAATAGGATCTTTTCCCAAATAGAGTTTCTTCCTTATAACTAGGGCTATATCTTCTAACTCTTCCATATCTTTTACCTTATATTTTTTAGAGAAAAAATTCGGATCTAGAGCTTTTGAGATGGGTAGTTTTGCAATTTTTACAAGTTCTTCTATCTCCATATAGATATGGAGAAGCTCCAATACCTCACTTTCTATCTGGAGAAGCTCTCTCTTTCTAGCACCTTTTTCTATTCTATATAGAGGGTTTATAATAGGAAAGTCAATACTCTCTCTTGGGGTCTCTATAGCTGTAGCTTCTCTTGCATCAAGGGCCTCTAATATCTTCTCAACTATTTCATCTTTTGGTTTTCTGGCCCCTGTTTCATAAAGGTGTAAAAGAGAATGGCTCACCCCCACCTTCTTTGCAAGGGCTCTAAGGCTTAACCCTTTTGCCTTCCTTAGTGCTTTTAAATATTTCGGATCCATGTAACAATATTATCATAATGGAACCCAAAAGTAAATATTAATTTTTCAGTGTACAATCTTTAGCCATTTATTTTTATATTTAAAAATCACTCTACCTAATGCAAGAATTTTGGCAACCTCTCTTATCCTTATAAGCTCTTTATATTTATCACTAAACATTTTTATCTCATCTACCTGTTTTCCTTCTTCATATTCTGTATCTACCCAATATTCATCTTTTTTTGTAAATACCCTATCTCCTATTACTTCCTGCTCTATGTATGAATAATCTATATCCTCTACTATTTCCATAGATTTAGCTACTCTTATAAGCTCTCTCTTTTCAGATACAGAATATTCTTCGAAAGATATCTCCTTCTCTAGGGAAATAAGAGATGTATAAGGTGTTACTATTCCGTAACGTTTGCTCAATCTTATAATTTCATCTATTATTTCCTTATTTTCTCCGTATATCCTTAATCTCTCAAGGAGATGCCCTATCTTTCGAGATGCCCACATATAGGGGATAAAATCATTGCTATCATCAGGTATAATATCTATGGAAAAGAAAGATCCATTTAATTCAAAAGCTGCATCTTTTATTCCCTTTTTATATCTTCCTAAAATAACATGATCCCTCCCGTAAAAAAGGTCAAAAGACTCTTTAGGATAAATATCTTTAAATATTTCCGGAAAATTAACCATAACATTGGAAAGTACAGGTTCTTGTATCTTTTCATAAAAAGATATCATGGCTTCTGGGATATCATCTATCTCAAGAAAGTCCCCATCTCCTCTTCCTGTCTTATACAATCTGGATAAAAACTCGGTATCTATGCTATCCCCTACCCCAAAGACAAAAAGTCTCTTATCTCCTATGAGGTCTTTCACCAATTTTTCAATCTCTTTTTTGTCCATCACCCCTTCTGTAGGCTCTCCATCTGTAAGAAATATTACATATTGAGGGGTATTTTCTTTTGTTTCTAAAGAAAGGGAATAAGACAAAGCATCGTAAATATTGGTAAGAGAATCTGCTTCTATGGATCTTATTTTTTCTCTCAATACCCCCTTGTCTTCATCTGAGCCTGTATACCATCTATCTGTTAATTCATAAACTTCTGAATCAAAGGTAAATATTCTTATTCTATCTTGGGGGTTAATTTTGTCAATTATATATCTCAAAACTCTTTTTGCCTGATTTATGCCTTTTCCTTCCATACTACCTGAACGATCAAATACTAATATCAAATCTTTTGGACTCTCTGATTTCTTGCAAGCAGAAAAAGAAAGGAAAAAATAACCATAATCTTCCTCTTGAGACTCATATGCAAGGAAAGTAGTATCTATTTCTTTATCCTTTTCACTATAAGACAGGTAGAGAGAAAAATCACTCTGTGGTCTAAAGTATTTGTCAATATATACAAACTTTCCTCTTTTTCCGTTTTTAGATGTCTCAATCCATTTGTATGGAGAATAAATAGTTAGTATTTCCCGGCTAGAACGAATAGTTCCCTGAATTTTGATATATTCCACAGGATCATCATAAAACTTCATACTCTTTAATGGAAATCGAAATAGATATGTATTACCTATTTGCTTTAAAGGGGCTGTATAAGTAAGTGTTATGTTCTTTTCTTCATTAGGGCCGATAGGGGCTATATATAGCTTATAAAGATCTTCTCCTATATATTCCAAAAGAGCAGGGTCTACAATCCTCTCTACTGTATCTATATACAGATTATAGGCATCTTCTCTCCTTAGGATTTCCCCTTTTACAAAGGTCTCATTGATTTTAAGTGATAGGTTATTTATCTTCCCTCCATCCAATAGGGGAAATAAAAATATACCCTCAGCTATACCATAAGAGGAATTGAAAAAAGTTACATCAAGAGAAACATTTGCTATATTCTCTATTATTTCTATATCTATTTTACATTTTTTGATAGACAAGAGTGCTTTTGAAAGACCAAATTGATAATCATGTGTTGGGACTATATACATACTCTCACACCCTTTCAATTTTTGTTGTATACATTATATCATAATTTTAGATATTTGTCAATAAATAATTTGTTTTTATTAGATATAAATTAGAGCAATATATTGTTTACAAAATGTAAAAATAAAAGCAAAGTGTAAACAAAAAGATTGCCACGGGTCACTACCGTGGGGCCCGCAGATTGCCACGGCCCTTTCAGGGCCTCGCAATGACAGGGGGGGATCGTCATTGCGAGGAGCTCACACACCCCCCATCC
>CAYWXH010000045.1:4181-12169 GCA_964462295.1 uncultured Atribacterota bacterium | reverse complement strand
AAAAGAGAGATTGCCACGCCCCACTTCGTGGTGCTCGCAATGACAAGACTTAGGGTCCGCAGATTGCCCCGGCTCCTTGCAGGGCCTCGCAATGACAAAAAGGGTATAGGCCTCTCAATGATAAGAGTGTGGTACTTACAACGACAAGAGCATGATCCTCTCAATGACAAAAAAGAGAATTTACCCCTTAAATAAATTACTGTAATTTTTGTAAATTAAAATATGAAAAGCTTTTATACCTTTACTTAAGGGGAATTGGTGCCATTAAAATTTTTATTATTTTTTTCGTTTTTTCGAATTTAGGCCTTGACTAAATTATCAAAATATCGTAAAATACAAACATGGAAAATGAGGATAAGATTTTTGAGCTTGAAGCTGAATATTTTAAAGCCCTATCTCATCCTACCCGAATAAAGATTCTATATCTTTTGAAGGATGGAGAGAGCTGTTTGTGTGACCTTATTCCTGAAATGGGAAAAGATGAATCCCATATAGCAAGACACCTTGCGGTCTTAAAGAGGGCAAATATTATATCTGTTCATCGTAGGGGAATAAGTGCATACTACAAACTCAATGATGAAAGAGTAATCCACATTATTGAAAAAGCAAAAGAGATTATATCAAAGCAAATTGATGAGTTGAAAGATATTTTAAAGTAGTTTTTTATTAAAAAAATAGCAGAGAAAAATAGCAGAGAGATAGGGAAAAGTTGAATAATTTTCTTATAATAAAGTCTGGCAATGTGCTGGACTTTATTTTTTTTATATGTTAATATTATTAAAAAATTAAGGTGAGGGTTTGGATGGGAGAAGAACTTGTAAAAATAAAGGGAGATAATAATAGGATAGTACTATTTCTAAATGATAAAGAACCTTTTGAAAAGGTATCAGATGCCCTTTTTTCCATCTTGCAAGAGGCTATGCCGGTTCTTAGTTCTAATACAATAATTATAAATTTAGGAAAAAGAAAGGGGTTGAATCCTTATCTTGATAATATCATCAAGAAATTTGAAGCTCTTAATATTAATCTTGAAAAGGTTATAATTGATGCAAATATGCCTTCTTCTCAGGTTCATCCAGGACAACATTTACTTCAGAAAAATGATTCTTCTATTACTATACTCCGCAAGACTGTGAGATCCGGACAAAAAATTTTAAATGAGGGAGATGTAATAGTTTTTGGAGATATAAACCCTGGGGGTGAAGTAAATGCAACAGGGAATATTACAGTTCTTGGTGATGTAAGGGGCGTGGTCCATGCAGGTATGAAGGGAGATACAAATTCATATATAATTGCGTATAGTTTAAAGCCTTTGCAGATAAGAATAGGTCCATATATGATAAGAGGAGAAGATGTAATTAAAAAGATTGGGAAAGACTTAAAAAATAGGGTAAAAATTATATATATAGATAATGGCGAGTTTAGGATAACTTCGGATTTTTCTATAGTGAGGGAGGTTACAAATGGCAGCTAAAGTAATTACTATTACCTCAGGAAAAGGTGGGGTAGGAAAAACAACCGCTACCGCAAATTTAGGTGCCTTTTTGTCTGAGCTGGGAAAAAAGGTTATTTTGGTCGATGGTGATATAGGTCTTAGAAATTTAGATCTGGTATTAGGGTTAGAAAATAGAGTGGTATATACCCTTGTAGATGTTCTTCAGGGAAGTTGTAAATTAAAACAGGCTTTAGTAAAGGATAAGAGGTTTAAGAATCTTTATCTTTTACCAGCTGCCCAAAATAAAGATAAAGATGCGGTGGATAGTGAGGCATTTAATGATCTAGTGATTAAAATGAAACCCATGGCAGATTTTATCATAATAGATTCCCCTGCAGGTATAGAAAGAGGCTTTAGAAATGCAATTTCTCCTGCCGATGAGGTACTTATCGTAACCGTGCCTGAGGTTTCTGCCATAAGAGATGCAGATAGGATAGTAGGACTTCTGGAGGCAAATGCAAAAGAAAAGTATAGTCTCATTATAAATAGAATAAGGCCAAAAATGGTAAACAAAGGAGAAATGCTAGGAGTAGAAGATATAAGAGAAATTCTTTCTATCCCTATAATTGGTATAGTACCTGAGGATGAAAATATAATAGTTTCGACAAACAGAGGAAACCCGGTCATCTTTTCCAAGGGCTCGAAGGCAGGAGAGGCCTTTCGAAATATAGCAAGGAGAATCCTTGGAGAGAATGTACCATTTTTAGACCTTGAGGAAAAACAAGGACTGTGGGCTGCAATATATAGTGCCATATCTGGTTTTGTATCAAAGGGAGGAGCAAAGAGATGAGTCTTTCTGATTTCTTTAATTTTTTCAGAAGAGAGAAAAGTAGTAAAGAGACGGCCAAAGAACGTCTTAAGTTTGCTTTAGTATACGATAGGTTAAATCTTTCAGCAGAAACTGTGGAAAATATAAAGAAAGAGTTTATTGAGGTGCTAAAAAGGTATCTTGATATAGATGAAGACCATTTAGATTTTCGCATTGTGAATGAAGAACGTGAAACGGCAATAGTTGCCAATATCCCATTAAAAATCCCCAGGAAGAAAAAATAGCCTTCGAATATTTTTTCTATATATAAGTACCTTCATGATTAGGTGCCCTGCATAGGGCACTTTTTTTATTAAGCATTTATAAAGAATTTATGTAATCTTAATAATACTTTAATTACTATTTTTCTATATAAAATTTATAATAATTCAATTTTTATTATATTTTTAAAGAAAAATTAGCAGTCCAATCTTGACAAAAATCGGATTATATGATATTCTTTAAAAAAGAAAGAAGGAGGTTGCCCCATGAACCTTTTTCAAAGAATTTTTCCAGAGGATATGATTCCTCTCTCTACTTTTGAAGCCAATACTGTTCCGATAGATCTGCCACAGGATATTTGGATTACAGATACTACTTTTAGAGACGGGCAGCAGGCAAGAGCACCTTTTTCTCCTGAGGAAGTCCTAAAATTGTACGACCTTTTGCATGAATTAGATAATGGCTCAAATGTAATTAGGCAGAGTGAATTTTTTCTATATTCCAAACAGGATAAGTATATTTTGGATAAATGTATGGAAAGAGGATACGATTATCCTGAGATAGTAGGGTGGATAAGAGCAAGAGAGGAAGATCTTGATCTAGCGAAGGTATTTGAGCTAAGAGAAGTAGGTATTCTTACCTCTATTTCAGATTATCATATATATTTAAAATTGAGATCTACTAGAGAAAAGGCTATCGAGAATTATCTTAGAGTAATAGATAAGGCACTTGATATGGGAATAGTCCCTAGATGTCATCTTGAAGATGTAACACGGGCAGATTTTTACAATGTTGTAGTTCCTTTCGTTCAAAAACTTATGGACAGATATGAAGAAACTGGTATTCCTATAAAAGTGCGGCTTTGTGATACTTTGGGGTATGGCATTCCTTTCCCTAATGCAGAACTTCCAAGGAGTGTGCCAAAACTTATACATTTTCTTAAAAAGGAAACTGGTATATCATCATCACAGTTAGAATGGCATGGACATAATGATTTTCATTATGGATTAGTAAATGGTGTAGCTGCTTGGCTTTACGGTGCATCATCTGTAAATGGTACTTTGCTGGGGATTGGAGAGAGAACAGGGAATACACCTATAGAAGCACTTGTAATTCATTATATCTCTATTAAAGGAGATATGTCTCATTTTGATCTTAAAAAAATACAAGAAATAGGTGACTTTTTTGAAAATGTGCTTTCTTATAGGATTCCAAATAACTATCCGTTTTTAGGTAAAGATGCCTTTTCTACTCGGGCTGGAATACATGCAGACGGTTTATTAAAGGATCCTCGTATATATAATATTTTTGACACAGAGAAAATCCTTGGGCGTGCACCAGATATCCTCATAAATAATAGATCTGGTAGAGCAGGAATTGCCTATTGGTTAAATAAGAAATTTAATTATTCGAATGGGAAAAAGGTATCAAAAGATGATGAACTAGTAAGAAAAATTTATAAAGAGGTTATGAAGAGGTATGAATCTGGAAGAGTTACGGCTATATCAGAGGAAGAAATGCAGGCATTAGTAAGTGAGTTTTCTAAATAAATAGGAGGTGATTTTTATGAAGTATTCTACTATTAAGATGAAGAAAAAGATAAAAAGAACAAGGGGTGAAAAAGAAAAGAAGGAGGAAAAAATAAGAGAGAGTCAATTTTTTCATTCCGCAATCTTCCCATTAGGATTTTTTAATGATGATTTTTTTGAAATAGCAATTAAAGAGACAACAAGAGGCTTTTTGGAGGAAAGTTAATGTGTGGCATTGTCGGTATTGTAGCCTATGAGCGGGCCCCCTTGGGGAAATATATGATAAAGATGCTAGAATCTTTACAACATAGAGGTGAAGATTCTGCAGGTGTGGCAATGTATTGGGATAAAAAGAAGGCAAAAGAGGATGAATTTATCGTAAGGATGCTTACCAAAGATATTATAGGTTCTGCTGGAAAAATTTCTACTGCTATTGCAGCATCAGGGGGTAATATTAGAAAAATAAGACTTCATCCCATTGAAGGATATAGTTTTGATAGGTATGTAGTTAAAATTCCAGAGAAAAACCTTGAGTTACTTTCTGAAGAGGTAAGAGAAACAGGTGTAAGTGAGGTCTTAAGTATAGGTAGGTGGATGGAAATAGTAAAGGATGTAGGATGGGTTAGGAATTTAGATGACAAGTTTGATGTCTCTAATTGGGTAAGTACCCATGGTATAGGGCATGTAAGATTTTCTACAGAGAGTGATGTTGACCTTCTTCACGCACATCCATTTCAATCTTTTAGTTATCCTGATATGGCTGTTGTTGAAAATGGACAGATTACAAATTATTATAAAGTAAGGGATAAATTAGCAAAAAAGGGACATAAATTTTATACAGAAAATGATGCTGAACTTATAGTTCACTATGTAGCCGAGCTTTTGGCAAATGGGGCTACCCTAGGGGAGGCGCTTTCTCAATCAGTAGAGGAGTTGGATGGGCCTTTTACTTATATTATTTCCACTGCAAATGAGATAGGTGTGGTGAGAGACAAGTTAGGCTTAAGACCTGGTGTTATTATGGAAGCAGATAATATTTCTATGATAGCATCAGAAGAGGCTACACTAAGATTGGTAGGTATAGAAGGAATGATAAGAAACTTAAGACCAGGAGAGGTAAAGGTATGGAAAGTAGACTGATAATAGATGCCAAAGGATTATCGCCCCGAGAGATAAATAAAAAGATTAAGGAATTTTCTCAAAATGGATCAGGTAAGGTAGAGATAAGGAATCTATCTGCAAGGCACTATCTTGTGTTAGGCATATCGGGAGATGTAGATGTACATATTGATGGCTCTGTAGGATTTTATGCAGGTTCGATGATAGATGGTCCAAAGCTCTATGTAAATGGAAATTCAGATTGGTTTACAGGGGATAATATGACAAGTGGGGAGATTGTTATAAATGGCCATGCAGGAAACGGATTAGGTCAAGGTATATATGGAGGCACCATTGTATCTATGAAAGATGCAGGAGATAGAGTAGGGGCCTTAATGAAAAAAGGTACTATTATTGTTAACGGAAATGTAGGAGTAATGACTGGTCTATATATGATGGGTGGAAAACTTATTGTATTAGGAGATCTGGGTGATTATACAGGAGAATCTATTATTGGAGGGTCTATAGTATTTTCCGGAAAAGTTAAGAGTTTTGGTAAAAATGCAACACTTACAGATTTTGAGGATGGAGAGCGTGATGAAGTCTTAGAGATACTTGACCGCTATAAGATAAAAGTGGACCCTCAAACCCTTAAAAAGATAGGGATAAAGGAAAAAAGGCCTTTTTATAAAAGTAAGGATATAGCGAAAAATATAGTTTTAAAAAATTTATCCCCTTCTTATAGTGTAGATATAAAACAAGATGTATGTATTGCTTGTGGTGCATGTGTAAAAGTATGCCCTAGTGGGGTATATGAATGGTATAAAGAAAGGGTTTACCCTCTCCATGAGGCAAACTGTGTAAATTGTCAGTTTTGTATGAATATATGTCCTACTCATGCTATTACTGTGAGGCCACTTCCAACAAGAGAGGATACTACATGGGGGAAACATATATATGATGAAATTATATATAAAACTTCAAGTGGTAAGCACATTGTAAGAGGGACTGGTGCACGAAAAAGATTACCTGATTTTGATGAGCTGGTATTTTTAAATGCCCAAACTTCAAGGCCGCCTATTGATGGATATAGAGAGCCATGCAATACATCTGTATCCATAGGAAGAAAAGATGGTCCTAAGCTTAATTTAGGTGTACCTATTGTGATAGGTGCTATGTCCTTTGGCTCTCTAAGTAAAGAGGCAAAGATTTCTATTGCAAGGGCAGCATCTAAGTTTGGTATAGCAGTTAATACGGGAGAAGGGGGTATATTACCAGAAGAAAGAGAAGAGGCATCATTACTTATAGCCCAATATGCATCAGGTCGATTTGGTATTTCTGCAAAGGCCCTTCAAAGTGCAGATGCGATAGAGATAAAGATTGGTCAAGGTGCTAAAGCGGGTCAGGGTGGACTTTTACTCTCTGAGAAGGTATCTGCAGAAATTTCCGCTATAAGGGGAATCCCTATGGGAACAGATGCGGTAAGTCCATCGAGACATTTGGATATAGTGGGCCCTGAGGATTTGAAGATGAAGATAGACCAACTTAGAGAGATAACAGAAGGAAGAGTCCCTATTATAATAAAATATGCAGCAGGTAGGGTGAAGGATGATGTAAAAATTGCAGCAAAGGCAGGTGCAGATATTATCACAGTAGATGGTGCACAAGGTGGAACTGGTGCCGCACCAGATATAGTACTTGAAAATACTGGTATTCCTGCATTAGCTGCAGTGGTAGAGGCGCATGAAGCATTGATGGAGATAAATATGAGAGATGATATAGGACTTATTGTTTCAGGGGGTATAAGAAATGGAGCTGATGTTGCAAAGGCCCTTGCACTTGGTGCAGATGCAGTAGGTATATCTACCGCTGTTTTAGTAGCCATGGGGTGCAAAGGATGTGGAATTTGCCATTCAGGTAAGTGTCCATGGGGGATAGCCACTCAGAATCCAGACTTACGAAAGAGGTTAAAAATAGATATAGCTACTCAGAGGATCGAGAATTTTCTAGAATCTACAATTCATGAGTTAACTATGTTGGTACAGGTTTTAGGAAAAACTGATGTGCGAAATCTTGAGAGAGAAGATTTGAGGGCATTAACATTAGAGGCCAAAGAGATTACAGGGATTCCACTTGTAGGTACCTCATAACAGATATTGAGGGATTTTCCTCAATATCTGTTATGGAATAAGTATTGCTGCTGCAATAACAGTTGTCCACCTTCTATTATTATCTCCATATGCAGATTTTGCTATACTTTGAGAAAGGTGTATATGGCTAGTTATATCGTTTTCTTCAAATAGGGTCTCTAACATATGGTTTGCCATCTCTTTTGCCCTCTCTTCCGCCTCTTTCTCTGTTACACCAAATCCACTGTATTCTGCAAGATAACCGTGGAGAGAAGGATCTTTAGGTACAGAAAGACCTATAGATGCTGTTATAAGTCTATGGGGTTCATGAGTTGCCAGTTCACTCATTACACAATGTACAATTTGTCCATGTTTTAGCTCTTTTAAACCCTCTTCTCTTTCTACAAGCTCTGCATGTGGAGGAAAGATGCTTGAGACCTTTACAAGATTAAAAGGGGAAATACCTGCATCTCTTAGGGCAAGTTCAAAACTTGTGAGCTTATCATCATGCACACCTACACCACTTGTGAGGAAGATTTTTTTAGGTACATACATATTTTCCTACTCCTTTTTGTTTTTTCTTTTATAACCACAGAGCAATAATATCATTGTTTTTGAGGGAAGTCAAGTGGGAAAAATGAGAGAAAAAGAATAAGAGGGGAAAGCCCCTCTTATTCTTTAATACCTCTTTCTTCTGGTGTGCCTGG
>CAYWXH010000045.1:0-4081 GCA_964462295.1 uncultured Atribacterota bacterium | reverse complement strand
GATGGGATTGATGCAACAAGTGCACCAAATTTTCCAATAAGGCTCATGAGAATGAGTATTATTGCGCCCATTCCTACAACATAACGAGATGCTATACCTGTAATATTGATAAGTCCAATATTTTCAGTATAACTTGTTGTTCCTACACCACCTAGTACACCACTTATCATACAAGATACACCTTCTGATCCGATACCTCTGTTTATCTTATCTGCATCTGGATCAGGTAGACCAGAAGCATAAGATACTGAGTGATAGTCTCCTACTGATTCTACCATGGATGCGAAGAATCCTGCAAGAATTGCAGCAAAGAATCCCCAATCCCATTTTGGCGCACCATATGGGAAGAGTTTAGGTGCATTAAACCAACCAGTTTGTCCGATTGCGGCAAGTTTTACAAATGCAGGATGTCCCTGTGGGAACCAGTGTGCCAATGTACCAACTAGTGCCACCAAATAACCAATAACTACAGCAGAGATGATGGAAAGGATGTTTATAGTTTTTGATTTGGCAGCCAAAGAGAAGAAGAAGATTAAGAGTACAACCAATATAGATATTGGCCAATAGCTTGATGCAGTGTTAATTGCTACATCAGCAAGTCCAAAACCTATAAGCATAATTACAGGACCGATAACTACAGGGGTAAGTACCTTCTTTAAAAGTCCTATAATTCTTCCATATCCAAAGAGGGCTTCTACTGCACCACCCATGATCAATGCACCGGAAATTGCCTGCATTACATTGTTTACACCACCATCTTTGGTCTTACTAATAATGTAGAAAAATGGTGGTAGAAATGAGAAAGAAGAACCCTGAACAATTGGTAGTCCACTACCAATCCAAAATACCTGGAGTAGTGTAGCGATACCCATTGCAAGATATACCTGGCTAATAAAGTGCCCTATCTGGACCTGATTCATACCCATAGCAGGTCCAAGAATAAGTGGTACAAGTGTTGTTGCTCCAAATAAGGTTAATACATGCTGAAAACCTAAGATAACCCAAAGTCCAAAAGGTGGCTTGTCATTAAGGCCATACACAATATGTTTTGCCTGTTTTCTCTCTTCCACTTTTTTTCCTCCCTTCTTTTAAAGTTTAAAGTAAAAAACAAGGATAAAATAATAAAATTGCAATACTAAATTTGATTGATTCTCACCCCCTTTGATTTCTTTATTTTTGGCGCAAAGAAATCAAAAATTTTTATGACCTATTTTACCATACAGAAAAATAAGAGTCAAGATATATAAAGTTTTAAAAAACCTTATTTTTCCCTTATTTTATAGTGATTTACAGACAAAAATAAAAAATTTTATTAATATATAAAAAATATAGTTTGATTTTAAAAATTATATTGTTTTTACTCTTTTTCTTGACAAATGAGCTAATTAGAGGTTATTATAAGTTAAAATTAGAAAAGGAGAAAGAAATGTTAGGCCTTTTAAAGGATATTAGAGATGCTATTTTGGATATAAAGGCCCTACTCGATATTCCGTACATACTTTCTTCTATAGGAACATTTTTGTGGAAAAACGGCCTAAAGAGAACCTCTATGATAGCCCTTTTGGGCTATTTTGTAAATCTATTTACAAAAGTGCTTTTTGGTAAGGCTGTACTTCCATACAGTGGTATTGCAGGATTTTCTATAATTTTTATACTTGCAAGTATTTTAGGGCTCTTTTTTAAATTCATAGGCAATCTCCTTGCTTCTAAAAGTATAGTAGTAGCGCAGGCAAATTTTCTAAATTTATTAGAAGATAAAAAAAAGGCGAAGAGAAAAAAACATCTCTCACACCTTTGGGATACCATATTTAGAGATGAGGCCTATCTTTTTCATACAGAGGAAGAGATTATAGAAAGGAGAAAGGAGATAGAAAGATATAGAGAAAGACTTATCTCCATTTTGAAAGAACTTCCCGAAGATATTGCAAAAGGGTATCTAAATTTTAACCCAAAGAGTAATGATGATATTTATGCTTTTCTTGAAGAGATAGATGCATTTCGACCCCTTTCATTTGAGGGAAAGATTATGACAGAGGAAGAGTTTATGATATCTTCTATGTTTGCACTTACCCATCCTTTAAGGATAGATGAGGAAGAGAGGCTGATAGGGTATGATATTAAACTCTTAGAGGACTGGTATGATGGTGCATACTTTACCTTAAATGATAATAAGCTTTCTGAGCAAATGAAGGGAAATGCTGTCCTTAAAGAGATTAAATCCATGGTAGACATCCCCCTTTTTGAAAAAATTGCCCTATCTCTTATCAATTTCAATGGTAAACTATGGTTTAAGGCTATAATGAAAACTATAGAGATAAGAACAGGAAGGGCTTTGATCTTCTTAAATGAGAAATATCCGGGATATGAGATAAATGCAGAACATATATTTTGGCCTGACCATAATTCGTTTGATAATAAAATGATTGAAACTGATATAAAGAAGATAAGAGAGAAATTACTTACTGAAATATTTGGAGAAACAATGGATATAGCTAAGAGAAGGCTTAACAGGTTTCAAAGAAGAAATTTTGAAAACGCATTTTCCATTCGAAAGAGGTTTGATCCAGATTTTGTGTTTGGTTTAAGAGAGGATTATTTAAAAGAGATGAGGTTTGATGATTTTAGAATAAAACAAGAACTTAGAAAGATAAAAAAGCAAAGGAGTGATTTGGAAGAAGTAAATAGCTATTTCTTAAAGAATTTTCAAGACCTTTCTGCATCTGAGATAAGAGTTTTACTTATGGCATATCTTTTGAATATGGAGGATATAAGATATGAATTTGAGAGGGCAAAAAATATTTCGAAAGAGAAGATAGAAAAAATTCTTAGCAAAAAAGAAGAGTTAAATAAAAAACTTATAACTTTAAAGATACATTCTGAACTTGTAAGAATTGAGGTGAAAGATTATGAAGATGAACTTAGGGGGTTGGTATATGAGTCTATTAAATAAGTTCTGTAAATATTTGTGTGAAAAGAAAGATGGTATTTCTGAGATTGCAGAATCTTACATAAAAAATCTTGATCTTATTTTTTTTAATCTAAATAAAGAACTTTCTGAAAGTAAGGATAAAAATACTATATATCGTAAGATTGGAGATGCAACCATAAAGATCTTTGATTGTGATGAAGTATATATTTATGTTTGGGATGGGGATAAAAATGGCCTTGTACTAGAGAGTTTTTTTGTAAAAAATAAAGAAACAGTGACAATGCCTTATAATTTTATGCCTATATCTTTTTTTCCAAAGATAAAAGATATAGTAGAAGGGAATGAGAAAATACTAAATGGATGGAATTTATTAAAAGATGATGAAAAGTATTCATCAATTTTTGATTTTTCTTCATCACTTATAGGGGCCTTTTATGAAAAGGATAATTTTAAAGGGGTTGTGTTTATAGTATGGAAAGAGAGAGAGGTAGATTTTACAGAGCATGAAATAAAGATCTTTGGAAGTATATTGAGTTATCTTTCCAATGCCATTACTCAGAGTGTACTTTATGAAGAAATTATGTCCCTTGCAGTAATAGATACGCTTACAGGTCTTTACAATAGACGGTTTTTTGATGACACATTTCATAGAGAATTTGTAAGGGCAAATAGGTATAGGCGAAACCTATCTCTCGTAATGTTCGATATAAATGATTTTAAATATATAAACGATAATTTTGGACACCTTGCAGGAGATATGGTGCTAAGGGAGGTAAGTAGAATTATTAGAGAAAACATAAGGTCTATTGATATACCTGTAAGATATGGAGGAGATGAAATTATACTTCTTTTACCTGAGACCTCAAAAGAGGATGCTGAATTGGTGGTGAAAAAGATTAGGGAAAAATTAAAAGAATGGAATGCCACATCCCCTATAGATGGATTCAATGGAGAGGTTACGATAAGTGCAGGTTATTCAGATATAAAGGAGGTAAAAGATCCGGAAGAAATGGTTAAATTATCTGACGAAAGGATGTATGAGGATAAAAGGAAGTATAAACAAAAAAAGAAAGAGAGTAGAGAAGAAGACTTCTCTACTCTGGGATAAGTGAAAACATATTATCTATAGTTTCTCTTTCTCTTATAGTCTTT
>CAYWXH010000044.1:5161-12400 GCA_964462295.1 uncultured Atribacterota bacterium | reverse complement strand
GAATTTATCCAGTCTATGCAGCAGACAGATTATGTATCTAACCTATCAGCTGCAGCACAGAAGGCAGATGTAGTTGTAGCATTAGGATTTTTAATGGCAGATGCTGTACAGAAGGTTGCACCACTTTTCCCAAAAACCAAGTTTGTCCTTATAGATTTTCCTGGGGACAAAAAGATTACAAACCTTGCATCTTACCTCTTTAAGGCAGGTCAGAGTGGATTTTTAGTCGGTATAGTAGCTGCAGCTACAAGCAATAGCAATAAAGTTGGTGCACTTCAGGGAATGGCCATCCCACCTGTACTTGCATGGACCGCAGGATATCGTTGTGGTATAAAGGCATGGAATGAGGTAAAGGGCGATAATGTTCAACTCATTGTAAAAACAGCAGGTACATTTAATGACCCTGCAAAGGGAAAGGCACTTACCCTTGCTATGGTAGGACAGGGTGCAGATATTATATTTAATGTTGCAGGAAATACAGGTGTTGGGATATTTGAAGCCGTAAAAGAACTAAACAAAGCAGCAGGCATCACCCCTGAAGATGCAAAGGCAGGAAAGAAACCGAAATATTTTGCAATTGGTGTTGATATGAATCAGGACTGGGTAGTCCCTGGAGAGGTACTAACAAGTGGTCTTAAGGTTATCCCAAATGTTGTTGCATCTGCTATAGAAGATGCATACAAAGGCAAATTTAAACCAGGTGTACATGTAGTTGGCTATGCAGAAGGTGCAGCAGGTATCACAGATATGAAATATACGAAAAACTTTGTATCCAAAGAGGCACTTGCACTTGTTAAAAAGGCAGAGGCACTTATGGCCAAAAACGATCCTGCACTTGACTTCCCACCTTTTGTAGAGGATGAGAAAAAATTTGCAGATAGCTGGAAAGTACCTGAAGCACTTAAATAGTTCTAAATAAAACCTGGGGTGAGGTTCTTCCTCACCCTTTTTTTGTCTTCAATAAAACCTTACTATAATGAGGTGAAAAAGTGATTGCCGTAAAACTTGAAAACATAACTAAGAAATTTCCTCTTGTTTTGGCAAATGACCACGTAAACCTTGAAGTAGAAGAGGGAGAGATCCATGCTATAGTAGGCGAAAATGGTGCCGGGAAATCTACCCTTATGAAAATCCTCTATGGGTATTTCCAAAAAGACGAAGGGGATATTTACATATTCGGGGAACATATCCCGGTGATGACACCCCACCTTGCCATCGAAAAGGGCATAGGTATGGTACACCAAGAGTTTATGTTGATACCTCCCCTTCCTGTATGGGAAAACATTGTACTTGGAGCAGAGATCAAAAATGGTTTATTCATAAACGAACATGGATGCAAAGAGAAGATAAAAGGGATAGGAAAAAGTATGGGTTTTGAGGTAGATCTAAATGCTACCACAGGGGACCTGCCTGTCGGAATTCAACAAAAAATAGAGATCATGAAGATCTTATACAGGGGGGCAAAGATACTTATATTAGATGAGCCTACCGCTGTTCTTACTCCTCAAGAGGTAGATGAGTTATTTGAAATCTTACGTAGGTTAAAAAAAGAAGGAAAAACCATTCTCCTAATTACCCATAAATTAAACGAGGTAATGGAAGTATCTGATAAAGTAACAGTAATGAGAAGGGGGAAAGTAATAGGTACAAGGATAACAAGTCAAACAACCCCTGAAGAACTTGCAGAAATGATGGTAGGCAGGAAAATAGTTCTAAAGGTAGAAAAACCACCTAAGGAAAAAGGACAAGAGGTTATCCGTATAGAAAACCTCTTTGTAAAAGATGTAAAAAAAGATATAAATGTAGTTAAAAATGTCAATCTAACCATAAAAAAAGGTGAAATAGTTGGAATTGCAGGTGTTGCAGGAAATGGACAAACAGAACTGGTAGAGGCCATCTCTGGACTAAGAAAAGCAGAAAAAGGACACATATATTTAAATGGAAAAGAGATAACCAATAAGACACCATACCAGATAAGAATGGGAGGACTTGCGCACATTCCAGAAGATAGAAAAGGCATGGGACTTGTTATGGAATTTACCATTGGAGAGAATATCGTAATAGGGAGACATACCCATCCCCCATTTGCAAAAGGTATAGTGCTTAATAAGCCAGTAATAAAAGAACGAGCAAAAGAATTGGGTGAAAAATTTGATATACGACCAAATAACCCTGCTCTTAAGGTAAAATTCCTATCAGGTGGAAATCAACAAAAGGTTATTATAGCAAGAGAATTTGACTACAATCCTGATTTTTTGCTTGCATCTCAACCTACAAGAGGATTAGATGTAGGAGCAATAGAATATGTATATACTTATCTTCTCAAGGCAAGGGAGGAGAATAAAGCAATACTCCTTATCTCTATGGAGCTTGAGGAGGTCCTCTCTCTAAGTGATCGCATCTTGGTAATGTACAATGGAGAAATAGTAGGAGAGTTTGATGATAGTAGTAAGTTCGATATGCAACGCATAGGAAGGCTTATGCTGCAGGGAAGGGAGGTAGATAGATAAAATGGAGAATAAGGTACAGGGCATAGAAAGTCTAAAAGGCTTCTTCTTTTCACTTATCGCTGTAATCATTGCCCTTTTAGTAGGGGTACTTTTCGCTATAGTATCCGGGGGTAGTTTTCTAAACACACTAAAGGCCTTATACATGGGTTCTCTTGGCACAAAGTTAGGACTTGCTGCAACACTAAACAATACAGTACCTCTCATCTTTACTGGTCTTGCTGTAGCACTTCCCTTTAAAGCAGGACTTTTTAATATAGGTGGAGCAGGACAGATGTATATAGGTGCGATAGGTGCCGTAATTGTAGGACTATACCTTAACCTTCCTGCAATCATAGAAATCCCTCTTGCATTTTTAATAGGTATAATATTTGGTGCATTTTGGGGATTCATTCCAGGATACCTAAAGGCAAAGGCAGGTGTTCATGAGGTAATAAACACTATTATGATGAATTATATTGCAATATATTTTGTAAGATATCTGGTCTCAAATGGTCCGCTAAATGGCATGATAGGAACTGCAAGGACAAAGATCATTCATAAATCAGCCCAACTCCCTATCCTCTGGAATTTCCCCATAAACCCTGTGAGTGCAGGAATACTATTTGCAATAGCACTTTCCTTCATATTCTATTGGCTTTTGGAAAATACAAGTATAGGTTTTGAGCTAAAAGCAACGGGTCAGAACCAAAAAGCTGCATCTTACACAGGTATTAATGTAAATAAAAATATTGTTATTGCTATGGTATTAGGTGGAATAGCTGCAGGTCTGGGAGGGGTATGTTTTACCCTTGGACAGACGCATTTTGTATCAAATGACTTTCCTGTAGAGATGGCATTTACAGGAATAGCTGTGGCACTTTTGGGAAGAAATAATCCATTTGGGGTTATCCCTGCCGCCTTATTATTCGGAGCACTTCAGGCATCAAACTTACAACTTCAACTTTATGCAAATGTACCAAAAGATGTGGTAAATATCATGCAGGGTGTGGTTATTCTATTTGTAGCGATGGATAGGATAATACCTGAACTACTTGCAAAAAGGGCAAGGAGGAAAAACAAATGAATATACTAAATACAACCTTATTTAACCAGATGATTGTAGCAGCTACACCCCTTATTTATACATCCATTGGGGGATTGTATTCTGAGAGAACAGGGGTTGTAAATATAGGGCTTGAAGGCATGATGCTATCTGGTGCATTTTTTGCAGTCCTAGGTTCATATCTTACAGGAAATCCTTGGATAGGAGTCCTCTTTGCCGCAATAATTGGGGCAGTACTAGGACTTATACATGCCTTTTTAAGTGTAACACTCAGGGCAGATCAGATAATAAGTGGAACAGCTATAAATATCTTTGCAGGTGGACTTACAGGATATCTACTTATTGTAATCTTTAAGACTCATGGAAGTACAAGAAACCCTGTAGCCCAGCTCCCATACATCCATTTTCATGCAATAGAAAAATTACCATTCGGAAAGGTGATTTCCCAGGTATTTTTTAACCAAACACCCCTTGTATACCTCTCATTGGTACTTGTAATTCTTACATGGATACTCCTTTATAAAACCCCACTTGGCCTTCACATGAGGGCTGTAGGAGAAAATCCAGAAGCAGCAGACAATATGGGCATAAATGTATATGCTGTAAGATACTTTGGTGTAATAATGAGTGGCGTGCTTGCAGGTATTGCAGGGGCACAACTTTCAATCGGAGTACTTAGCCAATTTGTACAAGGCATGAGCAGCGGGCGAGGATTCATTGCACTTGCTGCTATGATATTTGGGAAATGGAAACCGTGGGGGGCCTTTTGGGCAAGTCTTCTCTTTGGCTTTGGAGAAGCACTTGCAAGTAATCTCCAAGGCACATCCATGGCCATACCAAACCAATTCTTCCTTATGATACCATTTATCCTTACTATGGTAGTACTTGCAGGATTTGTCGGGCGCTCTACACCACCTGCAGCAGATGGAAGACCGTATGAGAAAGAAAACAAGTAGGGAAACCCTACTTGTTTTCTTTCTCATCCTCCAATGAGGAGTCCCAAAAACGAGATTGCTTCACCCCCCAATTAGTCATTGCGAGGAAGGGCGTATTTTGCCCTGACGTGGCAATCTCTAGTGCCGAAAGACCATACAAACGAGAATGAGGGAAGGCAAAAGCGAGATTGCCACGGCCCCTTACAGGGCCTCGCAATGACAATTCCAAATGGGCGGTCTTCTCCTTTACGTCATTGCGAGGAGCCCGTGTTTTGGGCGACGTGGCAATCTCTGGTGCCCGGAGGCAGTACGTACGGGAATGAGGGACCCAAAAAGAGAGATTGCTTCGCACCACTTCGTGGGGTTCGCAATGACAAGGAGGAAAAGGGTTTGCAATGACAGGGGGGGAAGGGGTTTGCAATGACTACACCCAGGGTCCGCACACTCCCTCCAACGTCATTGCGAGGAGCCCGTATTTTGGGCGACGTGGCAATCTCTGGTGCCCAGAAACAGTGCGTACGGGAATGAGGGACCCAAAAAGAGAGATTGCTTCGCACCACTTCGTGGTGCTCGCAATGACAGGGGGAAAGGGGTTTGCAATGACAAGGAGAAAAGGGGTTTGCAATGACAGGAGGGAAAAGACCATGAGAACAAAAATACTACAAAATTTTCCAAAACACAAAAATAAAAAATCTTAGCTCTCATATTCATACCTACAGTAATTTGACACTATCTTTCCACATAGATAATTGCAAAAGTAGGGTTCCTGTGGTAAAATCTATACAAAACTTTTATAATCCAAGGAGGATAAATGATAGTATTAGGATTTGATATGGATGGGGTACTTGTAAGGGGACCATTTAGGGCTTACATATTTCCATGGATAGTAAGGTACTTTAAAGAAAGTGGTGTGCCCCTTACAGACAGAGAGATAATAAACGAAATCATAGGGGAGCACAGAAAAAGACTATCTGTTTCAAAAAAATTTGTATATCCTTTTGATTGGGATGATATAGTAAAGAAAATTGCAAAAAAATACGGAATAGATTTCAAAGAAGACCTTTCTGACTGGGTAAAAAAAGCAATTCAAAACGAAGATGCAGTTTATGTCTTTCCTGATGTTATAGAGAGTCTCGAGACTCTGAGTAAGAGAAGAGATCTTATAATGATACTTATAACAAATGGGTATGGTGCATATCAGGTACCCATCTTAAAAAGTAAAGGGCTTAACAAGTATTTCAAAAAAATATACACAAATGATGAGATAGGTTATGGAAAACCGATAAAAGAATACCTCGAGAGGACCCTTATGAAAGAAAGCGGTGATAGATATCTATATGTGGGGGATTGGCTCTATTTTGATATGGTTCCTACTAAAAGAGTGGGTGCAGAATTTATATGGATCTATCGATTTGAAGTACCTGATATAATTAAAAATCTTGCCCCATGGGAAAGGGTAAAACATCCTGATTTTCTCAAGTTTTATGAAAAGGCATGGGAAAAGGAGATAATGAGATTGGAGAATATATTTGAATTTCTCCCTGATTATATGATCCTAACACTAAGAGAGATAGAGGAGATCCTTGAGTATAAAAAGTAGAATCATATTTTTTCTTATAATTTCTCTACTTATTATATCTACATTTGCATATGGTGAAAAGCCTATAAAAGAGAGGCTCTTTATAGGAGGAGCAGAGGGTATCTACATCCTCAAATTTGATAGCTTAGGCAAACTTAAAATAGAAAACCATATAGAGAAAAACATAAAAGTGCTCACCTCTCTCATAGAGGGAAACTACCTGTTTGTAGGAGAAAAAAATGGAATCTCCATATATAATGTAAAGAATCAAAAAGATGTTACCCTATTAAGTAGGTTTGTCTCCAAAGTAGAAGATTATAGTTACCCCTCTTCATATCCCCACAAACTCTTTATAGAAAGGGATAGGCTTTATATACCTTATGGAATATCTGGAATCCTTATATTGGATATAAGAAATAAAAAACTACCCGAAAAAATAGGAAGATACAATAATAATACAGTATTTTATGACCTTGTGGTAAAAGATAGATATATATACGCATCATCAGACAAAGGGGTTATTATAATAAATGCAAAAGACCCAGAAAATCTAAAAAAAATACAGGAATTTATGGCTTACAAAGATAAGGAAAAAAAGATCCCCATACATTTAAAACTAAAGGAAGGTTATCTTATTATAGGCAAAGGAGATTCGATCTACATATACAATATAGATAACCCAGAATCCCCTGTACTTATAAAAAAGGTAAAGGTTGCAGATAGTATGATAAACTTCTGTCTGCAAGATGAGTATCTATTTGTCATAGATGATAATGGTTTTACCTTAAGGGTATTTAGTATAAACATATTGAAAAAGAAAACAAAAAACAAGACAAAAATCTCCATAAATACTAAAAAAATAGGTATTTATAAATCAAACTATCCCATAGAGGGTCTTGTATATTTTAGAGATTTCCTCTATCTTTCTCTGGGTAAATATGGGGTAGAGATTGTAAGTATGGAGAACCTTGAAAAAATCACAAAAAAGATGGGTTTGAATTTATATACAGATTGTCTTTCTATCTCTGTGGGAAAAAGATTTGCATATGCGGTAGATCAAAAAGAAGGATTACTTGTAATTGATAAAAAAGAGATTGTCCCTATAAATTGGCATAGAACACTTAAAGGGGCAATGGATTTTTATAAGGCAAAAAAGTATGGGTATTTCCTACA
>CAYWXH010000044.1:0-5061 GCA_964462295.1 uncultured Atribacterota bacterium | reverse complement strand
CACTTAAAGGGGCAATGGATTTTTATAAGGCAAAAAAGTATGGGTATTTCCTACAAAAGGGGCGGCTTTCCACACTTAGCATAAAAGAAGATGGTGAGCCATATAGAATAGATAGTACATGGAAGGTACCAGACAGGGCATTTAGGTTATACCTGGCAAATCAAAGGCTTTATGTAGCCTCTCTTGATTATGGTCTATTTATATATAGTCTTAAAAAAGACCCTACATTTCCAAAGCTTATAAAGAAATTTGCAACAGATGGGAATTTATATGACATATATGCAGAGGGAGACATCCTATATCTTGCAGATGGAAAAGCTGGATTCTTTGTAATAGATGCAAAAGATACAGAAAACATAAAGGTTTTAAGAAAATATAAAACAAAAAACCCGCTTTTCTCTATATTTAAATACGAGGATATTGTATATCTTGGAGAAAAAGATGGCACTTTTGAGGTTATCTCTCTGGAAAATCCCAAAAAAATAGAGACAATTGGGAGCTTAAAATTTACATCCCCTATCATAAAAATAAGGAAGGAGAAAAATTATCTCTTTTTGGCAGCTGGTTTTTCTGGTGTAAAAATTTTAAAGATAGATTCACCATATAATGTGCCTCATGTGATAACCGAAATCCCTACAAAAGGATTTGTATGGGATATAGACATAGAGGGGGATGAGCTTTGGATAGCAGATGGTGAAAATGGGGTAATAGTTTATAATATTGAGGATATTAATAGTCCTAAATTAAAAAAAGATATTGATTGGTTCTCTGCAGATAGTATAGAGATCAAATAGAGGATTACCCCTTGTATATGGTTCATAGACAACAAGGGGTATAAAAACTAAAATTTTAACTGATCTGCCTTTTCGTGTCTTTCAATTAAAGCCTTTGCGGTCTCCTCATCTGTTATTAAGGTATCTATATAACCTCCTCTTATGGCACCAAGAAGGGGCTCAATCTTTGTCTTTCCACCTGACACACCTATAACATTCTCCACCTTTTTCAAATCTTCAAGGTCAAGCCCTATAATTCTTTTATCAAGTTCTGTATAGACCCTTTTTCCATCTGCATCATAAAACCTTCCTAATATCTCTCCTATTGCCCCCTTTTCTTTTGCCTTTTCAAGGTCTTCATAGGTTATAAATCCTACACGAACAAGGGTAGAAGATGGGCTTACATCACCTACCGATACAAGTCCCAAATTTGCCCTTTTTGCCATTTCAAAAATAAAAGTTACCTGCTCTTGGTTCATGAGAATTCTACTGCTTTCTTCACTATCTGTAATAGCTGGGGCATGAAGATAATAACTCTTTCCACCAAATATATTGGCAATCTTACTTGCTATCTCAAAAGGATTTTCTCGTGACCCAGGGGCAAGCCCACCCATAATAGAGACTACCTTAAGTCCTGATATCTTTTTTGGTCTAAAATACGGTATAGCATAAGAGATAGTGGAACCCCAAGCTGTTGCAAGTATCATATTGTTTCTTAAGTTCCTTCTCAAATATATAGCAGTTGCCTTTCCCAAAGAGTCCTTTATCTTTTCAGGTATATCACTCAATGTAGGCACAACCATAGCATCTTTTAACTTAAACAATCCTTTAAGGAGTTTTTCGATCTGGAGACAATTTGTAAGGGGATCCACTATATCAATATACACAAGTCCTTCTTTCTTTGCTTTATCTAAAATCCTTGTAACCTTTATCCTTGGAACATCAAGGATCTCTGCTATCTCTTTTTGAGTAAGACCTTCAATATAGTAAAGCCATGCTACCCTCACAAGAAGTTCTCGAGAATACATAATACCTCCCTTTTCTAACATTTGTTCAAAGTTAAATACTTTGTTCAGTATTTAGTATATCATAAAATGAAAATATTTTCTATACTTTTTATAAAAAATTTAAGGTCTATAATAACGAATTTTAAAAGGACGGCTACCCCCTTTTTTAGCCTCATCGTAAAGGGTTCGAATCCCAACTGTCATTACACGGAGCCAAGGTCTTTCCTAACCGCCATTGCGATGAGCCATACACCTCCCATCCGTCATTGCGAGGAAGGGCGTATTTTGCCCTGACGAAGCAATCTGTGGTACCTTACACTATCCATATTCTTTTCTCTTGTCTTTGCCCTCCTTATTATGATATAATATTTTAAAATATTGAGGGGGTAGATAATGAAAAAAGGTATTTACTTATTCCTCTTTCTGGTCTTATTCCTTATCTTTTTTTCAAATAAAGGGATTGCAAAGGATATAGAGATTTTTGAGGGACATAGGGCTCCTATAAGTGATTTTACTCTAACTTCAGATATTAGGGAATTAGTCTCCTTAGACTCTGAGGGAAAGATAAAATTCTGGTCTCTTGATACCTACAAAGTAATAAAAGAATTCTGTATATACAATGCCCCATATTTTACCCATATTGATATATCTGATACAAAAAGATATATAGCACTTTCCGGAGATGAAATAGTATGGATATTTGATACCATAAAAAAGAGAGTTGTCCTTAAAATAAATGGCACAGAAAGCAAGGGGCTATTTATACAAGATGAAAAACTTCTCTATTTAAGAGATGGGTATATAAATATCCTGGACTTAAGGGATAAAAAACGCCGTATTAAAAAGATAAGGTTTCCATATGTTCCTCCAGATGGCATCGTTCTCTCTCCTTCCAAAAGATATCTATCCCTTTACGGAGATAGTTATCTTATAATCTTTGATTTAGAAAAAGGAAAGATTATCCAAAAAACAAATGGAAAATTTATAGGATTTTCATTTTTGGGAGACAAAAGATTTATATCCTATACAAAGGGTATGCTTTTATTATCTGATATGAAAGGAAACCAGGTCCCCACCTTACACCTTGAAAAGATAGAATACTTAAAGGGTTCACCTGATGGAAAATATCTATTTACATCTTCGGAAAACACCCTTTCTCTCTATAAAATAGAAGGAGAGTCCTTAAAAAAGCTGGCTCAAAAAAACTTTGGTCCTATTCAAAAGTGGATATTTTTAAAAAAAGATATTTCCGCCTTTCTTCTCCTTGGATCTAATGAAATAACCTTGGTATCCGTTTATGATTTCTCTGCTATAGCCAATCTTGGTGGTTATTCACTCCCTGTAGATAAGGTAAAATTCTCTCACCTGGGGAATTTTCTCCTTGCAGGACTCAAAGATGGGGATAACTATCTCTTTCGTATGTATAGTATAAAAAACCATTCATTCATAACAAGTGACCTCTTTTCATCATGTATAGATTTTGAGGCATCCACTACCTCCAATAAAGTAGCATTACTTGATTCTAACTATGATCTTTACATCTATAATTTAAAAACATTAAAAATAGAAAAAGTAATTCCTGAAGTAAGGGAAGAACTCTTGCTCTTTAGAAAAAATATTGTATACACCTTTTTCGGATATAACAATCTTGGTATATACAATGTTGAAAATGGAGAATTTGAAAGTGTAAACCTAAATACCATGCCCTTTTTGCATCCTACAGTCTCAGTAGAGGGAAACATTGCCACATTGGGGGAAGATGGAAATATATGGATATATTCAAAAAATGATCAAGAGGCAAAAAAGATAATACTTCCAGATGAGGTCAAAGAAAAGCTCCAGGCAGAAGAAATAGGGATTACGATTCCTACTGTAGTATTCACCGGGAAAATGGGGGAACTTATACTTTCTATTCCAGAAGAAAAGGGATTTACTATAGAAAAGATAGAAAATTTCAGGTCGAAAGAGAAGCTAAAGATGGAAGGCCCTATTATCGGGGCTATCGAAAAGGGAAAATACTATTTACAAGAGGTAACCTCAGAAGATACAGGAAAGGTGGTAGTAAACATCTTAACAAACAGGTTCAAGAAGATAAAGACTATAGAAATGGATGATGCACTTATCTCTTCATACGACTATGCAAAGGGTTTTCTCATAATAGGAGATTATGGGGGCACTACTAAGATAGTAAAGTTACGGGATATGAAAAGTCTTACTATAAAAATTTTTGCCGATGGAAATTGGATAATAATGGATGATAAAGGAAAATTCTCAGCAAGTGAAGGAATAGAGAAATATCTAAATATTTCCAAAGAAGAGGTTACAAAACATCTTAAAAAAGACATAATGGTGGACTTTTTTAAATAATAGATACCTTGACACCCATCATGGAGAATGCTATACTTTAAAACAAATGGGATTAAGAGATACGGCTTGGAAGGAAATAATTGAGGAGTTTTTCCCTCAATTCATAGAATTTTTTCTCCCTGACTTTAAGGATATAGTAGATTGGAATAGAAACCCCATCTCAAGAGAACAAGAGCTTCAATCTATTTTCCCTGAAAGTATACAAGGAAAAGGAATAGTGGACAAACTTGTAGAAGTATATACAAAAAAAGAGGAAAATCCTTGGGTATTTATACATATAGAGATACAAAACCAAAAACAAGAACAATTTGGAAAAAGGATGTTTAAATACTTTTATAGAATCTTTGACAGATATGACAAAAAAATTGTGGCAATTGCCATATTGGGTGATAGACATAAGAATTGGAACCCTAAAAAATATGTATATGATTTTTATAAAACAGAGCTTACTTACAAATATAGAACATATAAGATATTAGATGCAAGTGAAGAAGAATTGTTAGATATAAAAAATGTATTTGCACCAGCGATATTAAGTGCAAAATACGCCATTCTTCTAGAAAAAGACCCTGATAAAGAAAGAGTATATAATTTTAAGATAAATCTTATAAGAAAACTATATGAGAGAAAGTACAAAAAAGAAGAGATCGTAAATCTCTTCAAATTTATAGATATATTACTCTATACCCCTCCCGAGATGAAAGAAAGGCTCATAAGTGATATAAAAAAGATTGAGGAGGTGAAAAATATGCCATATTTATCCCCTACTGAAGAGTTGATAAGAGAAGAAGGTTTAAGAGAAGGGATTGAAAAGGGTTTAAGAGAAGGGATTGAAAAGGGTTTAAGAGAAGGGATTGAAAAGGGTTTAAGGATTGCCCTTGAAATAAAGTTCGGGGAAGAAGGTGGAGCCCTTT
>CAYWXH010000043.1:0-12481 GCA_964462295.1 uncultured Atribacterota bacterium | reverse complement strand
AGGCCCCGTAAGGGGCCGAAGCAATCTCCGAGCCCCCATGGTTTGTCATTGCGAGGGGCTGTTTTTTAGCCCCGTGGCAATCTCTCTTTTGGCGTTCCCTCATTTTCGTTCGTACGGTCTTTCGGTACCAAAGATTGCCGCGTCGCCCAAAATGCGGGCTCCTCGCAATGACAGAACGGAGATGCGTGGACCCTTCGCTACGTATGGGACAAGACCGCCCTTCCGGGCATCGTCATTGCGAGGCCCCATGTTCCCCCTGTGTCGTCATTGCGAGGGCCACGGAAGTGACCCGTGGCAATCTCTTTTTCAGTACCAGAGATTGCCACGGCAGGGCAAAAGACGCCCCTCCTCGCAATGACAGGGGGACGGAAGGGTTCCTCACAATGAGGTTGCAGAGAGAGATTGCGTTACTCACCTCACTTCTTGTAATAATATGGAGGGGGGAGGTTGACTACTCCCAGTCATAGTCGTAATATGAGCTCTCTTTATAGTAATATCTTATCAGGCGGTATCTATAGAATAACAAAATTTTATTTTTTAAAAATCTCTTGACAAAACTAAAATTTTATGGAAAAATTATATTAAACGATTTATACAATATTAACATGAAAGGTTTGAGGTTATGACAACTTTAAAAGATATAGCGGAAAAATCGGGATTTTCCATAGCCACAGTTTCCAAGGCCTTGAACAATGAAAAAGGAATAAATAAGGAAACACGAAGGAAGATCTTAGAAATAGCTAAAGAACTTAATTATGTACCCTCTTATCCTGCCGCAAGTGTAAAGTTGAGAAAAACAAATACTATAGGACTTCTTATATCAGATATAGCAAATCCATTTTTCCCTGAGATAGTAAAAGGCATTGAAAGAGTTGCATATAATCACGGTTTTAATTTAATATTGTGTAATACAGATGAAGATGAGAAAAAAGAAGATATCTATATAGATGTTTTGTTAAAAAAAAGAGTAGATGGTTTAATTGCTGTGGCTGCTAATACTAAAAGTAAAACAAAATGGAGAAAAATTTTGAAATTTGGGGTCCCTTTGGTTATGATGGATAGAAAAGTGGAAGGACTTCAAGCTGATTATGTAGTGGTAGATAATGTTGATGGTGGATTTAAGGGAATGAATTACCTAATACAAATGGGACATAGGAACATAGGAATTCTTACTGGGGATCTTAAAATCTCTACTGGAAAAGAAAGATTTAAAGGGGTATTAAAGGCTTTAAAGATGTATAATCTCGAACAAGATGCAATAATTTCAGAGTCTAAGTTTACGAAAGAATCGGCATATATTGCTACTAAAAATTTGTTAGATAAATCTGAAAGAATTACTGCTATATTTTTTCCAAACAATATTACGGCAATAGGAGGTTTAAAGGCTATTATTGATTCTAAGCTCCATATTCCAGAGGATATTTCCATAGTCTCTTTTGATGATATGGATTGGTTCTCTTTATATACCCCTCCTATAACAGCAGTAGCTCAACCAAGCTATACTATAGGCACGACAGCTGCTACTATCCTTATACATAGAATAAAAGATGAAAATTTAGAATTTCAAAATGTAACCCTTAAAACTGAGCTTATAAAAAGGGAATCTGTAAAGAAAATGAATAAAATACAATAGAAAGGAGGTGAGATATATTTAATATTTATTTATTCTTTACTATTTAAAAAAGGGAGGGATTATAATGAAAAGATTATTGGGTATTTTGCTTGTTAGCTTGTTGATTTTTGGTATATTTACTACTTTTGCTTTTGCGAAAAAACCCTTTGAGGGTCAAACAATAGTAATTGCTACAATGGTCGGACCTCAAATTGTAAAACCTGTGCTTATGCACTATAAAGAATGGGAAGAAAAGACAGGAGGGAAGGTCAAGATAGTTACTTTTCCATATGGAGATCTATATGAAAAATTAATCACTTCATTTATTACGGGTACACATTCTTTTGATGTAATAATCTATGCATCTGATTGGTCTGGTGATATTATGGGACCAGGATATGTAGTAGAGGTACCAAAGGATCCGGAAATTGATAAATCAGTAGATTGGAACGATGTTGTTCCACTTTATAGAAATAGACTCCTTGGATGGGCCGGAAAACGATATGCTTTCCCTTATGATGGGGATTGTCATATGATCTACTATCGAAAAGACCTTGTAGAAAATCCGGAATATAGAAAAAAATTTAAAGAGAAATATGGATATGAGCTTGGAGAACCAAAGACTTGGAAACAATATAAAGATTTTGCAGAATTTTTCAATGGATGGGATTGGGATGGTGATGGTGAGGTAGAATATGGAGTAGCAGAGGCCATGGTTAGACATCAGCAGTCTTACTGGACTTTTATATCCCATGCTACAGCTTATGCTAAATATCCTGGAAATCCCAGCTTTTTCTTTAATGTAAAAGATATGAAACCGGTAATAAATAACCCTGGATATGTAAAAGGTCTTGAAAATTATGTAGAAATGGCTAAATATGGACCACCTGGAATACTTAATTTCTCTATAGGAGAAGTTAGAAGCTATTTTGTCTCTGGAAAGGTTGCCCTGGCTTTGGATTGGGGAGATATAGGGACAATGTCAATAGATCCTAAACAATCTGTTGTAAAGGGCAAAGTAGGTTTTGCAAAATTACCAGGATCTCCAGAGGTATTTAATTTGGAAACAAATAAATGGGAAAAAATGGATAAACCCAACTATGCTCCTTATATAGCATTTGGTGGTTGGATTATTTCAGTCACAAAGACATCAAAACATAGAGATGCTGCTATAAGCTTTGCTTCTTTCCTTGGAAGTAAGAAAAATAGTCTAATAGATGTTGTTACCCCAGAGACCGGTGTAAATCCATTAAGATATTCTCAATTTGAAAATCTAAAAATCTGGACAGATGCAGGTTTTGATGAAGAAAGTGCAAAGGATTATTTAGGGGCTATAAAAAGTAGCATAACAGATCCAAACGCAGTGTTAGATTTAAGAATCCCTGGATCTGCAAGATATTTTGATGTACTTGATCAATACGTTACAATGGCTCTTGCAAAACAACTCTCTCCAAAGGTTGCACTCGATATGGTAGCAAAAGAGTGGGATAAGATAACAAACGAAATAGGCAGAAAACAACAGTTAAAACTCTTTAGAGAATCTTTAAATGTAAAGGAGGTCTATTAGTACAAGAGGGGTATCCCCTCTTGTACTAAAACAAAAAATGCAGAGAGAAAGGATAAGGTATTTTTTTCTTCTCCCCGGGGTTATCTTGATATTAGCTTTATCTATTTTTCCGTTATTATTTTCTCTTTATCTTGCTTTTAGTAAGTGGCAACCTTCTTCTATAGGGATAGGGATTAGATTTATAGGTATCAAAAATTTTGTTGACCTCTATCATGATGCCAATTTTAGGATAACCCTTATAAACACCTTATTTTATGTAATAGTAGGAACTATTGTAGAGGGCATTATAGGGTTTGGCCTTGCGCTTTTATTAAGTCAAAATATAAAGGGCAAAAAATTTTTTAGAGTAGTTTTTTTGATGCCTATGATGCTTACACCTGTAGCTGTAGCGTATATGTGGAAGATGCTACTTGATGAAACGATGGGACCCATAAATTTCTTTCTTAAGCATATTGGGATACACCCTGTTTCTTGGTTATCCAATCCAAGTATAGCAAAAATGTCTATTCTTATTATAGATGCCTGGGAATGGATTCCATTTATGATGATAATATTTTTAGCAGCTTTACAATCTTTACCACAAGAGCCCTATGAAGCAGCTTATATAGATGGTGCCACAGGATTTAAGGCTCTTATTTATATTACCCTTCCCTTAATTTATCCTATCATTATTACCGCGGCTCTTCTAAGAGGAGTGGAGATGTTTAAGATCTTTGATGTTATCATGATTACTACAGGAGGAGGGCCGGGTTTATCTACAGCCTCTGTAAGCATTTATGGATACTATGTAGCTATGAAACATTTTAATTTAGGATATGCATCTGCAATAAGTTATGTATTACTTGCAACTATTATAATACTTTCTATGACTTATCTTAATATATTTAGAGAAAGAACAAAGGTGATCTCATGAAAAAAAGAGAAAGGATAAACCATATTATTACATACATTCTTTTAGGTATGTGGACTATAGTAGCTTTATTTCCTATTTATTGGGCTTTAATTACTTCTTTTAAAAGGCCTATTGATGTATTTAATGGTCCTAAATTTTTTCCATTTATAGATTACAAACCTACATTAGAGCCATGGATTCACATATTTACATCTCCCGAATCAGATTCCAAGGGACCACTTATAAACAGTATAATAATAAGTTTTACAAGTTCTATTATTGTAATTATAATAGGTTCAATGTCTGCATATGCCCTTACTAGATTTAAATTTGGTAATAAAAAATTTGGAAATAAGGATATTGCTTTTTGGATGATTTCCCAGAGGATGTTTCCCCCTATCGCAGTGGTATTGCCTTATTTTTTGTTATTTAGGGTTTTTCACCTTCTTGATACAAGGGTAGGAATGATTATAGTATATACGATGTTTAATCTGCCCCTTGCAGTGTGGCTTATGAGGGACTTTATGGCTGGAATTCCTCGAGAAATTGAGGAAAGTGCATGGGTAGATGGGGCAAGTAGGATTCAAATCTTTACAAAAATAATTTTACCCCTTTCTAAACCTGGCATGGTAGCGACATTTCTTATTTCTGTTGTTTTTGCTTGGAACGAATTTTTATTTGCATTGATTTTGACTTTTCAAAGGGCTCAAACTTTGCCTCTTATGATAGCTGCGCAAAATACCTCAAGAGGTCCTCTTTGGTGGTATATTTCTACATTGGCCATAATAACTATTCTTCCTACAGCGATAATAGCTTTATTCTTAGAAAGGTATATGGTTAAAGGGTTAACTTTTGGTTCTATTAAGTGATTACTATATTTAGATAGAAAAATAGCAAGAGGAGGGAAAAGGGAGGGGGGAAACCCTCCTCTTGCTACTCACACACTATCTGGTTATCACAAGATAATAGTTGTGTCCCTCACGGGAAAGGAGGAGGAGTAGTTTCTTTTTATTTTTTGCCTTTTGCAAGGCCTTTTCAAAATCATCTACATTTTTTATAGACATTTTGTTTATCTCTTTTATTACATCACCAGGTTGAATTCCGGAAAATGCTGCTACAGAGCCCGGTTTTACAGCTGTTACTACTACACCTTCATCGTCTTCTATGCCATAGTAGTCCTTTATCTTCTGAGTAATGTTTGCAACCTCTATACCAAGTGCCTCTGCCTCTGTTTTTTCCTTCTTTGCGCTTACTTCCTGGGTAGAGAGTTTGCCCAGCGTTACATCTATATTCATCTGGTTTCCATCTCTTATTATGGTAAGTGTTACCTTTGTTCCTGCCTTCTTGCTCCTTATTGCATCCTGTAGGTCGCCTGAGCTTTCGATCTTCGTATCATCTACCTTGATTATTACATCTCCCCTCTTAAGCCCTGCCTTATCTGCAGGTGACCCTTTTACTACCTCAGATACAAGTGCACCTTTTTCCACCTTAAGCCCCATTGTGTCTGCTATATCCTTTGTAAGATCTTGGATGTATACACCTAAGTATGCACGCTCTACCTTTCCTTCTTTAATAAGGTCATTGATGATGCCCTTTGCTGTATTTATGGCCACTGCAAACCCTATGCCCTGTGCAGATGCAATAATTGCTGTGTTTACACCTATTACTTCGCCTTTTATATTTACAAGGGGTCCACCACTATTTCCTGGATTAATTGCTGCATCTGTCTGAATAAGATGTCTCATTACACCTTGTCCGTTTGGTCTTGGTATAGTTCTATCTACTGCACTTATGATGCCAAGTGTTACAGTGTTTTGAATCCCTAATGGGTTTCCTATAGCGATTGCCCATTCTCCAATTTGGAGTTTTGAAGAATCCCCAAGTTTTGCAACAGGTAGATTTTTTCCATTTATCTTTATTACTGCAAGGTCTGTATATGGATCCGCGCCTACTAATTTTGCCTTAAACTTTCTTCCATCACTTAATGTTACCTTAATATTGTCTGCACCATCTATCACATGATTATTTGTTAAAATATATCCTCTTCCATCAAATATGAAACCAGAACCTATGCCTGCTATTATTCTTTCCTGTGGTTGACCTGGGCCAGGTCCAAAAAACTCCTTTAAAAATGGGTCTTCTCCAAAGAATCTTCTAAAAAATTCATCATATCCACCGTATGGAAAGGCAGGTCCACCTACTTTTACCTTTTTTTCTGTATCAATTCTTACAACTGCAGGACCTACCATCTTTACCGCCTTTACTATAGGGCTATTTTGGGTATATATATTGTTTGAGTTATCTGCCCATGCCCAAAGGGAAAACATTAAAATTATTGAAACTGTCAAAAGTGCTATAATTTTTGCACCTTTTTTCATCTTTCTCACCTCCGTCTTCATTTTTCATCTTTATTATAGTTAAAAAATATTAAAGGATAATTAAAAATATGATATAATAAAACAAAATTCATTAATGAGGAAAAATACTTAAGGAGGAAATCCATATGGCAGAAGATCCAAGATATCATATCAAGGTAGGATGTGAAGACCTAGGAAAGTATGTAATCATGCCTGGTGACAGGGGAAGAGTAAAAAGAATTGCAAAATATCTTGAAAATGCAGAGAGAAAAGCAGAAAATAGAGAATATCTTACCTATACAGGTACATTGGATGGTGTCCCTGTGAGTGTAGTTTCAAGTGGTATGGGTGGACCTTGTATCTCTATTGGCGTAGAAGAGCTTCTTACCTGTGGAGTCCATACTGTAATAAGGGTAGGGACTACAGGTGCATTCCAGGAAGGGTTAAAACTTGGAGATAGTGTTATAGCAACCGCTGCCGTAAGAAGAGATGGCACAAGTGGAGAATATATACCATATGAGTTCCCTGCAGTGGGCGATCTAGATACGATAAATGCACTTGTTGAAGCTGCAAAGAAGGTAGGAAATCCCTATCATACAGGTGTGGTGCTTTCTACGGATGCATATTATGCAAGGCATTTTGCAAAGGAAGAATCTGCACAGTATGCGGCGATTATGAAGCGGGCAGGGGTCCTTTGTGTAGAGATGGAGGTTGCAACTTTATTTACCCTATCTGCCATAAAGGGATTTAGGGCAGGGGCAATCCTTACAATAAGAGAAGAGATTGTAAGTGAAAACGAGAGAATTCAGGCAGGTGAGAAATACGAAAACGGATTAGAAAAATCCATACAGATCGCAATTGAAGCAATAAGATTGCTCATAAAACAAGATAAGGGGATATAATCCCCTTATCTTGCCCCTACTTTTTCCAAAAAGTCTTTCCTTATAGGGTGGAATGCATCGATGAGTTTTGACTCTTCTAATGCCTCAAGCACCCCATGGGGTTCATTTGGAGCACAATATACACTATCCCCTTCTTCCAATACGATTTCTTTATCTCCCTTTTTGAATAAGACCTTACCCTTTACTACATAGGTAAGTTGTTCATGTGGATGTGAGTGGACAGGTACAGTGGAGCCTTTTTCGAAATTAAAGGTAGTAAACATAAGTCCCCCACCATATGCAAGCATCTCTCCCCATGCCTTTTTTCCATCTTTTTCATGAGGTGGTAAGGGTTTTCCTTCTCCTTTTTTTACAATCATAAAGTCCTCCTTATCTTAATTTAAAAAAGCCTTTAAAAATAGTAGATTATCTATTATAAGTATTTTATCATAATTTTCGGGATTTTCTTTTATATATAAATAGAAATCTTTTAAAGATGTTTCTCCAGTTAGGACTAAAAAGCCGAATATACCAGCATTTTTTGCCATATCTATATCTGTATAGAGTCTATCCCCCACATACCCTATTTTTTCCTTTGGAACTCCATACTTTTCTACAAGAGTATCTATCATAATAGGATTTGGCTTACCCCCTACCCATATCGGTTTTTTGTCTGTGGTAAGTTCAAACATTTTACCAAAGGAGCCTGCATCAGGGATATACCCAAATTCTGTAGGACACCTAAAATCAGGATGGATAAGAACATAGGGGACCCCTTTAAATATAAGTTCTGATACCTTAGACATCTGCTCATATGTTGCATCTGTATTGAATCCTATAGCTATTAGATCAGGGTTATCCTCAGAATATTGAACTTTTTGCAAAAGGTATGACTTGACTTTATTATTTACAAAAGGATATATAGAATGAATATTATGGGTTTTTATGTAGAGTTCAAAAGAGTCTATAGAGCTTGTTACATTTTTTTCTTCTATAGGATAGTCAAGTATCTCTTTCAGGTTTTGAGCATGTAAGCTATTTGTCCTTGATGAGTTATTTGTAAGAAAGGAGAATTTACGGCCACTCTCTTTTAGAAAGATTAAAAATTCTCGTGCACCTGGTATAGGTCTTTTTCCAAGAATAGTTGTCCCATCAAGGTCAAAAGAGAAAAGTTCTATCTCTTCTATCTCTTCTTTTCTCTTAAGTAATGATAACTTATTTTCCGCATAAAAAATATCAAGGGGGCCTACTATCTTTTTCCATATCTTTCCCGATATATTATACTTTTTCTTTTTCTCCTCTTTCCATATATAAAATATTATATTTGGAGTATCCTGTGTAGTCTCATCTATAAATATAGTAGAATGAGAAAAATCAAAACCTGTAAGAAAATCCTTTTCAAAAAACATATTTCCCCCTATGAAAAGGAGACCATCATAAGATGCTTTTATCTTTTCCATATCCTTTTGTGTATTTATCAATTTACAATTAAATTTCTTGGCTAATTCACCCATATTAGAAGATATATCATCACTATCTATAAATATATCCTTTATACCAGCCCTTTTCACCATCTCTAGCTGGTATGAAAGTAGAGGCCTCCCCCTGATCAGTATCCCTGAGTTCTCATCTTGCTCTATAACTGCACAAAATCTCATTTCTCCTCCTTAAGGCCAAAGCCATAAAGTATTGTGTGATGGAAGAGTAAGAATACGATAAGTGGTGGGATAAGTGCAATAAGTGCACCAGTCATGATAACATTCCATTGTGCTGCCTGTGCCTCACTTGCAAGTAACATCTTTACACCTATCTGGACCACCCTCATATCTGCGGTTGTAGTTACTATGAGTGGCCAGAGGTATTGACCCCATATAAATATAAATTCTATTATAAAGAGTGCAGCTGTTACATTTTTTGCCATAGGGACAAGTATATTAACGAGAAATCGTACAGGTCCTGCTCCATCTATCCTTGCCGCATCGGATATAGATACAGGGACCTGTAAAAAGAGTTGTCTATAGAGTAATATTCCTGTAGTTGTTGCAAAGAATGGGATTGTTAGGGCATAGTATGTATTTATCCATCCAAATGTTTTCATAAGGGCGAATGTAGGTACAATTCTTACAGGAAGTGGTAACATCTGGACAGAAAGTACTATCCCAAAGAAGAGCATTTTTCCTTTGAAATTTCCAAAATAGGTAAAGGCAAATGCTGCAAGGAAAGAGATAAAAACCTTTGCCAATGCAACAATAGTAGATATAACAAAACTATTCCACATCATCTTCCCCATATTTATAGATGTCCATGCTGCCTTTATGTTTTCAATAAGGTGGGTACTTGGGAGAAACCTCGGGGGATATTCATAAGTTTGTTTCATATTTAATGTGCTTGTTATAAGGGCATAGTATATAGGGAAGGCAATAATTATAGTAAGTATTATAACAAGTATATAGGTGTTTAATTTTTTTACTGTTCTTGGATTCATAACTCCCTCCTTAAGAGTAAAATACCCTTTTTTCTGTGAATTTAAACTGTATCATTACAAGTATAAAGACAAGAATAAACAGAAGTACTGATTCGGCAGATGCAAGCCCTGTCCTTAAGTTTACAAAGCCGTCTTTGTATAGTTGATAAACCATGATAGATGTTGCATCTCCTGGGCCTCCTTGGGTCATAACATCTACAACTCCGAATACCTGAAAGAATGAATAAAACATATCCATTATGAGTAAGAAGAATAGAGTGGGGGAGATAAGTGGAAGTGTAACTTTAAAAAATTTAACCACAGATGTAGCACCGTCTATCTCTGCTGCCTCCAATAGTGTAGAGGGGATATTTTGTAGTGCAGCAAGTGAAAAAATTACATTATAACCCAACTGTTTCCATGCCGCAGAAGCAGCTACAATTACGAGGGCTATGCCTGGACTTGTCATCCAATTTAGACTTATACCAAAAAATTTTTTTAAAATATAAACTATAGGGCCTGTGGATGGGGCAAACATAAGTGCCCATATGGTGCCTGCAACAACAGGAGATATGGCATATGTAAAGATAACTGTAGTCCTAAAAAATGTCATACCTCTTAACCTATTATTTAATAACACTGCGAATATGACTCCTAAACTTAAATCCAAAACTACTACTATTATGGAAAATACAATCGATATAGTAATACTATGTATATATTCCCCTGAGGTAAGAAGGGTGGTAAAATTTTCAAGTCCTACAAAGATAGATTTATTTCCAAATGGGGATACCATAAAAAAGCTCTGATAAATTGACTGAATCGTGGGGATAACAAGAAATACTAAAGTAAGGCCTACAGCTGGTGAAAGTAATACATAAGGAAGATATTTCGCTGGAAATCGCCTACCCATAATTACTGCCTCCCTTCTAAATAATTAAGGGGCATACCTACTGTAGGTATGCCCCTTTTCTGAACTATTATCTATTCGTTCTTTGCTCCATACATCCTTACATAGTCTTTTAGGATTTTGTTTGCCTTTTTCTCTGCATCATCCAGTATCTTTTTAGCTTCTTTTTCATAGTCTGTACCCTTATACTGCATAGCCTTTTCAATCGCAGAATCAACCACATCCCTTATCTGTACGAATCCTCCAAGTCTTACACCGATTGCAGCAGGATCTTTTACATTTCCTGTGAGTATCTGTAAGAACGCTGTAAGGGAGTTTGGATGTTTTGCAAAACTTCCAGTATCTAAGAGCTTCTTTACAGCAGAGTTGGTGATGGGGAAGTAGCCTGTCATATTGTGCCACATAATGGTTACATCTGGTTGTCCAATGTACTTTAAGAATTCGGCTATTGCTTTATATTTCTCATCAGATAGACCTTTCATTACCCAAATAGTTGCACCACCTATTACAGAGTTTCCTGTAGGATATCCAGGCATTTTTGGTAAGAAGGTAGTACCTACCTTGAAGCTTGCAGCAGATTCGATGGATGCAAGGGATGATGTGGACTGGATGAGCATTGCAGCCTGGCCAGAGAGGAATGCCTGATTTGCGCTGTATTCACGCCCACCATAGAGGAATACCCCATCATGGTGCCATTTCATCCATTCGGCCAATACCTTTACACCGAAAGGTTTATTAATATAGAGCTCAGTTGCTTTAAGTTCTCCACGACCATTGTCATTGTTTGCATAGAGTTGGTCATGGTATGCATGCATTTGCTCAAATATCCATGCAGGCCATCCAAATGTGATACCTGCCTGTGCTGCACCGGATTTTACTATGGCAAGACCTGCCTTGTATACATCATCAAAGGTGGTAGGTGGATTATTTGGATCAAGCCCTGCTTTTACGAATGCATCTTTGTTGAAGTAAAGCATTGCGGTAGATGAGTTAAATGGCATAGATACAAGGTTCCCTTTGTAAGAGTAGTATCTCTTAATAGGACCTACGATATCACCAAAATTATAACCTTTTAAGATTTTGTAAACAGGAACAATTGCACCACTATCTACCATGGTTTGGTATCCTACTTCATATACTTGGACGATATCAGGTGGGTTTCCTGCACGATATGCAGCGATTGCCTTTGTAAGGGTTTCTGCATATTTACCTGTAAAGAGGGGAACAACTTTTATGCCGGGATGAGTCTTATTAAATCCATTTACTACAGCCTCAACAGCCTTGATTCTCTTTCCACTCATTGCATGCCAGAAGTTAATTGTGATCTCTCCGGCAAATATAGAAGTAGTGAAAATAAGTAAAAAACTGATAACAAATAATACTAATAGTTTGTTTCTCATACCCCTAACCTCCTTTAATTTTTAGTTAATCTTATAAAACTATAGAAATTTTTTATTAAATACCACCTCCTTTCTTGTGAGCTTTGGAAACCGTATTAATTATAGTATTTATCTTTTAATATGTCAATATGAATAAAATTTTTAAGTCAAAATATATATCTAAAAATCTCAATAATTTAGGGATAAATGTTAATTTTTATAAAAAATTTTAATGAAATCTATTAGGAAAATTTGTTAATTATAGATTTTAATGCTAAATAATATAACATACGCACCTCCTTTATGTCATTACGAGGAGCCCTATTGGCTTCCTATCTCGTCATTGCAAGGAGGGACGGTTTTTGTCCTGATGTGGCAATCTCCGGTACCCAGAAACCCCAAAAAGCGAGATTGCCACG
>CAYWXH010000042.1:1767-12712 GCA_964462295.1 uncultured Atribacterota bacterium | reverse complement strand
AATGACAAACCATGGGGCCCCGCAGATTGCCACGCACCACTTCGTGGTGCTCGCAATGACAAGTGAGGGGAAGACCACGCAATGACAAGAAAGGGTGGGTCTCGCAATGACAAAAAGGAGAGGGCTTTGGTAATGGCAACACATAAGAAGGGGCACAGACTGCCACAGCTCACAAAACGAGGCTCACAATGACGACACCCAGGGTCCATCCGCTTACCCTCACTACGTCATTACAAGGAGCCCGCTATAACACGAAAGGGAGGTCCCTACCTCCCTTTATTCTTCATCATCTCCCCCTGGTGCCACCTTTCTCTTTTTTGTTCTCAAAATAGGTGGGATAATAAATGCGATGATAAGTGCGATAATTACTAAAGATATTGGACGGGTAAAGAACATAAGGGGGTTATTGTTAAAAAGGATCATGGCACGACCAAGGCCACTTTCTGCAATAGGTCCCAAAATAAGGCCAAGGACTATAGCACCTAAGGAAAAACCCAATTTATCAAGGAAATAGCCCAAAATACCAAATCCAAACATAAGCCATACATCAAAGAGGTTATTCCTTATCGCATATGAACCAATTATAGAGAGTGTAACGATGGCTGGGATAAGTATTGCATTTGAAAGGGTAACTATCCTTGAAAAGTAAGGTGCACCAAATAGTCCCAGTAAAAGCATGAATATATTTGCAATAAAGAGTGATAAGATAAATGCATATGTAATATCACCATAGTTTTTGAAAAGCTCAGGTCCTGGGATAAGTCCCTGAATCATAAGACCACCCAAAAGTGCTGCGGCCACAGAATTTCCCGGTATACCAAGTGTAAGAAGTGGAACAAGAGATCCACCTACAACGGCATTATTCGCACTCTCTGATGCAGCAACACCATCAGGTATCCCTGTACCAAACTTTTCTGGGTGTTTAGACCTCATCTTTGCCGTATTGTAACTTATAAATGCGGCGATAGTCGCACCTGCACCGGGAAGAATCCCTACAACAGTTCCTATTATGGAACCAGAAAATATAATCTCTTTTAACCTTTTCAGCTCTTTCCAAGAAATCGATATGAATTTTACCTTTTTCTTTATGTTCTCAAGGCTTTCCACTATATAGTCACTCTCTGTTAGTGTAAGTACCTGTGCCACAGAAAAGAGTCCTATAAGTGTAGGCATAAATGGGATACCACCCAAAAGATTGGTAGAACCAAATGTAAATCGTGAATAACCTGTTATAGGGTCTGTACCCACTGTAGCAAGGAGAAGCCCTATAACACCTGATGCAAGACCTTTTGCCAGGTTTTCAGAGGTAAGTGTAACAATTGTAGTAAGTCCTAATATAGCAAGTAAGAAATATTCTGCAGGGCCAAAAGAGAGTGCAACAGTTGCAAGTATAGGAGAGATAAACAAAAGTGCCACAGTACTTACGATACCTCCTACAAAGGATGCTATAACAGAGACTGCAAGGGCCTTTCCTCCTTCACCCTTTTGTGCCATAGGGTATCCATCAAATGCCGTTGCTGCAGCAGCTGGGGTCCCTGGTGTGTGTAAAAGTATAGCAGAAATAGAACCACCATACATGGCTCCTGAATAGACACCACCCATAAGGGCAAGCCCCTGTGCAGGGTCCATACCAAATGTAACAGGTATTAGGAGGGCAACGGCCATAGTAGCTGTAAGTCCTGGAAGGGCACCTATAATAATTCCCCCAACTACACCTAAAAAGATAGTAAAAATAGAACTTACACTAAATAACATATGTAAACCTTGCGCCATCTGAGAAAACATAAGCCCCTCCTTTTATATAAGAAATCCCTTTGGGATAGGTATAGTAAGAAATATTACAAATATATAATAGATAAATCCCAATGTAACAATAGGTGATATAATAAGAGGAAAAATACTCCTTATCCCCAGATACCTCATTACTGAGACCATATAGATAAAACTTATAGTAAAAAATCCTACATAGGGGATAAGAAAGATATATAAAAATGTACTGATCACTAAAAATAAAAACTTTGGGAATTTCTTTATCTCCAAATTTTCTGCCTTTTTGTCTTTTGATATAAGAATAAGTACTGAGAAAATTATAAGGAGTAAGGCCAAAAATATTACATACCCACCTGCAAAAGAGGCCCGCTTAGGAAATGTGCGGGCCTCATATATCATTAAGGCAGAAATCAGTATAAATATTATAGCTACTATATTATCTGCCTTTTTCAACATCTTTCTACCACGGATTCTCTTTGTAGAGTTCTTCTACTCTTGTCTTAAGATCACTTAGATATTTTGCAAACTGGTCACTATCCATATAGTTGAGGATGATGTAGAGATTAGACTTCTTTGCCTGTTCTATAAATTCTGGGTCTTTTATAACCTTTGCAAATACATCTTTCAACTGGTTGATTATAGCATCTGGCACACCAGCAGGTGCTGCTATACCACGAGAAGAATCAGAAATTACATTATATCCTAATTCTTTAAATGTAGGTATATTAGGTAAAGCCTTTAATCTCTTCTCTGCCATTACAGCAACCATCTTTACCTTACCCTCTTTTGCCAATGACCATACCTGGCTTACATTTACCATAGCAAAATCTACATGTTTTCCTAAAAGTGCAGCCTTTTCACCAGAAGATCCAGAAAATGGTACATCTTTTACCTTTATACCTGCCTGTTTCATAAGAAGCAAGAGTGCTATAGAGTCATCACCACCTGGTCCTGTTGTTGCTGCGGAGAGCTCCCCTGGATGGAGTCTTGCATAGGTTACAAGACCTTTAAGTGTGGTAAATCTTTTCTCATCTGCCCTTATTGCAAGCACACCTGGGTCTGTAACAACATTACAGATAGGCTTAAAATCTGAGAGTTTGTATTTTGCCTTACCTGATACATAATGTGATATAATGTGAGGTGTATTTATAAATCCTATGGTATAACCATCTGGTTTAGAAAATGCAAGTGCCTCAAAACCGATCTGTCCACCTGCACCAGGTTTGTTCACGATTACAAAAGGTTTTGGGAAGTACTTTTTCGCATATTTTGCAATAACCCTTGCAGCTGTATCTGTACCCCCGCCTGCCTTAAATGCAACAATAATCTTTACAGGTTTTACAGGATACTTTGCAAAAGCCACCCCTGCAAACAAAAGGGAGACAGAAAGAATAAGGACTAAAAACAGTGTAAATCTTTTCATACTAATCCCTCCTTATTAATTTTTTTAAAAAAACTAATATCTTATTTATAATTTTAACACAAAGAAGGGGTTAGTCAATGTTATTTTTTATAGAATTTTTTTATATAAAATATAGATAAAATTTATTCATTTTTAAGATAATGGTTAAACAATACCTTTACAAGGGACATCATAGGGACTGCAAGGAGTATCCCTAAAAAACCAAACATCTTTCCAAAAAAGAGAAAGGAGAGGATTACAGTAAGGGGGTGTAAATCAAGTTCTTTTCCTAATATTCTCGGGTTTAATACAAAGGATTCTATCTGATTTACCACAATATAAAGTATAATAATCTCAAGTATTTTGATAAGGGAAAATTTTTCAAGGGAAAAGAGTATTGCTATAAATGTTCCAATTACAGGGCCAATAAATGGTATAAAATTAAGAATTCCACTTACTACACCTACGATAAGTGCAAATTTTATACTCAAAAGATAAAGTCCTAAAGTCTCAAGAATACCTACTATGATAGATGTAAATACTCTACCCCTTATAAACTTGGAGAGCATCTTATCCACATCTTCTATTATCCCAAAGACCTCATCTCGTCTTGCAGGTGGTATATATGATACAAAGTTTTTCTTAAATAGGTCAAGGTCAACAAGAAAATAAAATAATACAAAAGGTACAAGGATAGAGCCAAACACAATAAGTGAAAAGATACTCGTTATCTTCATAACTATAAATTTTGTATAATCCATAAGTCCTGCTTGTAGATCTCTTAATACATTATCCACATTTTTTGATACATCTTCCACCATTTTGGGATTTATGGTTACCATTTTAGGGGTGAGGAGATCAAGTATTACCTTTTTTATATTTTGTGTAAGATGTGGTAGCTCACCTATAAGGGTGTTTAATTGATCAACTGATGCAGGAATAAGTAAAAATATAAAGGAAAATAAAAAGAGAAAGAGGATTATATATACAATAAAAATAGAAAATGCCTTGGAAAAACCCCTTTTTTCAAAATAGTTCATAATAGGGGAAAACATATAGGTAAGTATGAGGGCAAGTGCAAGGAAGGTCATTATATCGCGAAACATCTTAATAAAATAGAAGAAGAAAATAAAAACTACAAGGAATGTAATTATAAACCTTAAACCATTGTTTGCACTTTTATCCATTTTTTTACCTCTTATTTTATTATTCTTATATCTTCTATTTTATATTCTTTTAGATAATTATTTATCTTTTCTCTTAATTCCCCCTTTTTATTATTTAATTCACTTAAATATGAAAGATCATCTACTTTACATATTAACACATCTTTTTCGAAAAATAAAGGGGTAAGGTGAAAAAATTTTCCTTCTGTTATCTTATTCCAATCTATTATAACCTGTCTTCTTTTAAATTCCCTATATAATCCATACTTTTTTAAATATTTATCTAATAGGTTACCTGTTTTTTCAGGGATATTCATAGTTTTATAAGCCTCTTTTCTCTTATATATAAAACATCTTCTAGAGAAGTTATAAATATCTGTCCTTCTGATCTCTCTATAATACCTGAAACTATCTCTATCTTTTTATTATCTAATTCTGCACATAACTCATCTATAAGTAAAATAGGAGTAAGATCCTCTTTTTTCATCATTCTCCAAAGGGAAAAGACTACAAAAAGAGTTATAAGCTTTCTCTCCCCTTGAGATGCAAAACTTTTGGCATCATGTCCTTTTATTAAAAAAACAAAATCATCCCTATGGGGACCTATACGTGTATAACCCTTCTCTATATCCTTTGATCTTTCTTTTGTAAGATATCTTATAAATTCATCCTTATCCTCTATACGGGTATAGTATTTTATATAGACTTCCCCAAAATCAAATAATTTAGAAAAAATAGTAATACACTTATTTATTTTTTTTATAAAATCTAATCTCTCCTTTATTATATATAAACCAACTTTTACTAATTCTTCATCTATAGTATCAAGATAACTGTAAAGACTCTTATCTTTTTTCTTTAAAATTATATTTCTCCTCTTTATAAGGGCAAGATATTTCATAAGATTAAAATAATAATAGAGAGAGGTTTTAGAGATCTCTCTATCTAAAAAATATCTCCTTTTTGAAGGGGATGAGAATAAAAAATTAGAAAGTGATGGAAAAAATATAACCATAGGAATCTTATTTATAAGTTCTATCTTTTTGTTTATCTTTTTTCCGTTTATCTTTATAACTTTTTTATCCTTATAACTTATCTCTATCTCAAGGGTACCTTCTTTTTTTTCTATATCTCCCTTTATATAAAAAAAGTCCTCTCCCCATTTTATAAGATCATCTGTTCTTACAAGTCTTGGGGAATATGCATTACCTAAAAAATATACAGCCTCCAGTAGGTTACTCTTTCCCCTACCATTTGGTCCAATTATTATATTAACCCTTTCAAACTCAAAGAGGCTATCTTTAAAGTTTCTAAAATTTTTAAGTATAAGCTTTTTTAGTTTCACAATTTAGCCTAATGTATAAGGCATTAATATGTAGATATGGTCTTTTTCTCCTGCCCCTCTTACCCTTACAGGCCTTTCTTCTCCTTCTACTTTTTCCCTAAATGATATCTCAATCTCATTACTCTCTGTTACATCTATAAAATCTATAAGAAACTTTTGTCCAAATGCTATTTTAAAATTAGATATATCCTCTTTTGAATTTATTATATCCAATTCCTCTTCAAAAAATCCAAGCTCTGGTGTCTCTGTTTTTATCTTCATCTTATTTCCTGTAATCTCAAAACTTACGGCATTTCTCTCAGGTGTAAGTAAAACCCCTACCCTATTTAATATATCTTTTAACTCATCTTTTGGTACAAGGATAGAAAACAAAAAGTCCTCTCCCTTTATAAAATCATCAAGTGATGGGTATTCCCCCTTTACAAGGCGGGTATACATCTTTACCTTTTCCAGTTGTGCAAAAAACCTATTTTCATTTACTTTTACGATAAATTTTATACCCTCATCTGGTAAAAGTAATCTCTCAAGATTGGTAACAGCCTTCAAAGGTAAGACAAAAGAGATATCCCTATCTTTATCTTCTAATTCCCTCTTTACATAAGAGATCCTTAATCCATCTGTGGAGAAGACCTCTAATACTCCATTTTTTAGCCTAAATAGTACCCCTCTTAGTACGGGATATTGATCATCTCCGGATACGGAAAATTTTACCTTTTTTATTACATTTAGTATATCTTTTTGAAAAAATTCTATCTCTTCACCATCTATCTCAGGAAATTTTGGAAATTCCTCAGGGGATAGTTTTACTATTTTATAAGAGCTTTTTCCAGATATTACTGTTATATCATTTTCATCCTCTACTATATTAATAGGCTTCCCTTGAGGTAGTTTTTTTACCATATCCATAAAAATCCTTGCATTTATAAGGACTTCTCCCTCCTCTTCTATCTGTGCGGGAAGTGATGTCTTTATTCCCTCCTCCATATCTGTACCGAAAAGCTCTATCTCATCATTTTTCGCATTTACAAGTACATTAGTAAGATAAGGTATATCACTTTTTGATGGAATTACCCTATTTACATAGGTAAGACCATACAAAAGATTTTCTTTATTCACAGTGAGTCTCATAATTACTCCTCCTATTACTTTATTTTATATTTTAAAAAATAAAAATAATAGTACTAATAGTACGCGATGTGGATATCTTAATAACCCTATTATTCTCTTATAAATAAGAACAAATCCCCCCACTAAAATCTTGGTAATATGTTAAGATCTTCTTATCTTAGTGTGTACTGTATGTGTAAAATTTAGATGTCTAATCTATAAAATAAATAAGGATGAGATTTTACACATATGGTATACATATCATCCACTTATTATTTACCAGGATTTTTTATTATATCCACAATGTTATTCACAGCATTTTTTATGATAGGATCTACCTCTTTATCCCTTTTTACCTTTTCATATGCGTGTATTACAGTAGTATGGTCTCTTCCCCCAAATAGTTCACCTATTCTAAGTAATGAAAGATTTGTAAGTTCCCTTGCAAGGTACATAGATACCTGTCTTGCCACAACTATCTCTTTATTTCTCTTTTTCGATACTATATCCTGTTTTGTAACCTGGAAATATTTACATGCTGCATCTATAATCTCATTAAATCCAATATTTTTCTCTCTCTTTGGTTTCTTTATGATACTTTTTAGGATCTCTTCTGCGCTCTCTAATGTAATCTCTTCCCCTGTTAATTCTTTGTGTGCCTTTAGTTTATTTAATGCACCTTCTAGTTCTCTTATATTTGATGATATATTTGTTGCTATAAATTCTATAATTTCATCCTCTATATAGAAGTTTTCCATCTCCATCTTTTTCCTAAGTATAGCAATTCTTGTCTCTAGATCAGGTGGTGAGATATCTGTAATAAGCCCCCATTCAAAACGAGATATAAGCCTATCTTCTAAAGTAGGTATGTTTTGTGGTGGTCTATCTGATGTAATTACTATCTGGTGGTTTGAATCATGAAGTGCATTAAATGTATGGAAAAATTCCTCCTGGGTCCTCTCCTTTCCTGCAAGAAACTGGATGTCATCTATAAGTAGTATATCTACATTTCTATATTTTCTTCTAAACTCTTCTGTTTTATCATCACGTATAGCGTTTATAAGTGCATTTGTGAATTTCTCGCTTGTGGTATACATAATTCTCTTTGTAGGGTCCTGATTTAGGACATAGTGTCCTATTGCATGCATAAGGTGTGTTTTCCCAAGACCTACACCACCATATATAAAGAGTGGATTATATGCCTTTGCGGGATTTTTAGCAACAGCCAAAGATGCAGCATGTGCGAGTTTATTACTTGGTCCTATAACAAATGTGGAAAATGTATACTTTGGGTTAAGGTCTATACTCTTTCTCTTTATTATATGCTCCTCTGGTATATCATCTATTTTATTAAGTTCCCCATTTGTAACTACTTCAAACTCATATCCATCTCCAAAGACCTCTTTTATACCCTTTTCTAAGATATCCACATGTTCTTCTGAAATCTTTTTTGTTGTTAGATTATTAGGTGTGTGGATAATGAGTTTATTTCCTTTTATCTCTGATAGGAAAGTATTTTCAAACCACCCTTTATATGTAGGTACATTTACCTTTTCTCTTATATAGGAAAGGACTGCCCGCCATTTTATATCTTTTTCTTCCATTTCTCCTCCTTTTACATTCTCTTCACACTCTCTCTGAATTTTATGTGGATAATTCAGAACCCCTATAAAAAAGGAAAATCGTAAATCCTAAATCTTTTGATAGAGATTAGAAATTTACGATTCTTCTCACAATGAGATGAGTTATCCACATAATATCAACAATTGTGGATAACTCACCCAAATTTACACCTTAGTTTTTCTCTTTAGGATAAGGATTGTCCCACCACGAGATTTAAACTCTATTATAAACTCTTTATATCCGGGAAGTATTATATCAAACTCCTTTTTATTAAATGGGTCACTTATCTGATAATAGTAAAATTGACTGTCAAATTCTAAACCTATAGAACTATGGCCCCTATTTACGATAACTGCATAGTATGTGTCATTATCTTTAAAGAGACTTATCTGTGTATCTTTATTTAAAGACCTTATAGGTGGTCTTTTATCTAACATTTTTAATACAGATTTTATAATCTCTGGAAATGGATCAACACCAAATATAATAATTTCTCCTTTTCCTAGAGGTTTTCTATATCCTGTTATAAATTCCTTTCCCTTTTCTGAGGTAAAGAAATTACTGTACTCTTCCAATAGGCTCTCACGGTCTTTACTCCCTATTATTTTTGCCTTGATAGGTGTACCCGGTATCTTTTCGAATATAAATGAAGGGGATATAATCTTTGGGTTTCCGGGTATCTCAAGTTCTATCCTTGCAGATGCCCTAAGACCATGTGGTTCGATAAGGCCTAATAGATTTCTCCTCTCGCCCAATTCACCAAATAGTGGATAACCTGTGAATAATATAAGTTTTCCACCTTTTTCCACATAGTTTTTGAGTACCTTTACCTGATTTCTTGGAAGTGTATGACCTAACCTATAAAATAGGACATCTGGAGAGAATTTTGGGTCTTCTAAGTTATAAATCCTATAATCATATCCCAATTCGTAGAACGAATATATAATATCTTTTCCTATAACACCCATTTGAGGGGAGTATGCTATTGCAAGTGGGGAGATTCTCTCCCACCTATTAACAGGGAGTGTCTCTATACCCTCATTTATCCTCTTTATTACAGAGAAGATATCCCTCTTTATATGGCCTGTTTCATTTATAGGTGCAAGTTGCCAATTATCTCTATCTACAGCCATATAATAATTCCACCCTCTTATCCCTGATGAGAGTGCAGATAATGTATTTAGATAGTAAACTTCTGGATCAGGATTTTCTACATCTTCATAGAGATTTGCAGGGATACCTACTCCAAATTGTGTAAGGTATGGAGAACCTATATCACTTGCAGCTTTCAATCTAAAGAGATATTCTGCATGGAGATTTTTGTCTTTTTTTATCCTTACGGGTATGTGAATATCTGTACCTAATATATCTACCTTGTCCTTAAATCTCCATGTAGGTTGTACAGTATGTTTATTGTAGGTATTTACAATTATCGGGGCATCTATATTGAGTTTTTTTATTTTCCCTATAACTCTGTTTACATATGTATCCACATACATATAGATAAAATCAACAAAATCAAGATATCTTATAAGAGGTCTTGTATCCTTCATAAAATAAAGTACCTCTTTGAAGGATTCGTAGTTTGTCTTCCATGCCTTATTTAATTTTTGAATGGTTTCATATTTTTTTTCAATATGGTCTTGAAACATACGGAGGATATCCTCATAGTGTAATATATAGTAAGGGTCTATATCATTTTCTAATTGAATAGCACGGATATTCCCCCCATTTGACTCAAGATATACTGAGATCTCATTAAATAGGATCTTTAAATATTCAAATGTTCTTTTTAAAAAGTGTGGATGAAGCTTATGATATGGTAATAGATCTTCTGGAATACCTGCATTTTCCCATTCTGCATATATAAATGGTCCTGGTTTTAAGATTACCTTTAGTTCTTTTTCTTTTGTTATTTTTAAGAAATCTAAAAGTAGAGAAAAATCAAATTCCCCTTCCTTTTTTTCATGGAAATTCCAAGGTACATATGTGGATATATTCTTTAAACCAAGCTCCTTTATTCTATCCAGTATCTTATTCCAGTACCTTTTATCGGTTCTAAAATAGTGGAATTCACCGGATAGAAAGTATTTATCTTCCATTTTTACCTCCCCTTAATCTTGTTTTTCTTATTTTACCATTTTTTAATTTTATGGGCAAGTAAAAATAGATACTCAAATCTATTTACAAAAAAGAATATTTTTGTTATAATATTCGCAAATGTTATGATAAAGGAGAGGGGCAATTATGTTATATTTAGATGAAAATAATTGGATATTTATCCGTATGGATGATGGGGAGGATTTCTATAAAACCCTTTATGAGGTGATAAAAAGGTTTAATGTAGATTCAGGTCTTATCTTTGGAGGGGCAGGCATGCTCCGGAATTTTGAGATAGGTTGGTATAATGATGAGACGGGAAAATATGAAAACAAAAGAATAGATACCCCTTGTGAACTCCTCTCTCTATCTGGAAATATCTCTATAAAAGATGGTGAACCTTTTGCACATATCCATATATCTTTAGGAACA
>CAYWXH010000042.1:0-1667 GCA_964462295.1 uncultured Atribacterota bacterium | reverse complement strand
TAAAAAAATAAAAAATATTGAAGGAGGGATATCTATGAAGAAATTAGCTATTTTACTTGCAGTTTTATTACTTTTTGTATCTATTTTCTCTTTTGCCGCTTTTGCTATGCAGAAAAAAGGAAATGTTATAGTACTTAAGGCAGCAGATGACCACAAAGATGGTTATTCTACAGTTGAAGGTCTTAAACTTATGTCAAAGTTGGTAGATAAGTGGACAAAAGGTAGAATCAAGATAGAGGTATATCCTGGTGCAGTATTAGGATCCGAAAAAGAAACCATTGAACAGACACAAATGGGTGTTATCGATATTAACCGTGTATCTATTTCCCCTGTTGTCTCTGTATATCCTAAAATGGCAGTCTTAGCACTTCCTTATATCTTTGCAAGTCGTGAACATATGTGGAAGGTCTTAGATGGCAAGATTGGCCAGAATATGCTTACAGAGATTAGTAAGGTAGGATTTTTAGGACTTGCATATATGGACTCTGGTGCAAGAAGCTTCTACACAGTAAAGAAGCCAATCCTTTCCCCTGCTGACTTAAAGGGTCTAAAGATTAGAACACAGAAGAGCCCTGTTATGATGGATATGGTATCTGCAATGGGTGGAAAACCTGTACCTATGGCATTTGAAGAGGTATACAGTGCACTTCAGACAGGTGTTATAGATGGTGCAGAGAACAATCCACCAAGCTATTATGAGACCAGTCACTATGAAGTGGCAAAATACTATTCATTAGACCAGCATGCAATGGTCCCTGAAATAGTACTTATGAGTGTAAAGACATGGAACAAGCTCTCCGATGCAGATAAAAATATTATAAAAATGGCTGCAATTGCCGCAGAAGAACTCCAGAAAAAACTTTGGATAAAAGACGAAAATGTAGCCATGGAAAAGGTTAAGGCTGCAGGTTGTAAGATATACAATCCAGAGAAGAAACCATTTATGGATGCAGTACAACCTGTTTATAAAAAATATGCAAGCAAATATATGGACCTTATCAAAGAGATCCAAGGTATGATTAAGTAAGATCTGTAATTTTTATTGGGGCCATATGGCCCCAATTTTTTATTTTTGGAAGGAGAAACTTATGAAACAGGAAGGAATTGTGAAGGGTATAGATATATTTTTGAAGTTTATACTAAGGGTTTTACTCCTTGCTATGGTTGTTATTACTTTTTTACAGGTTATAATGAGATATGTCTTTGATTCTCCACTTACATGGGCAGAGGAGACTATAGGTGTCCTTATGATATATTTTGGTCTTATCGGCGGTTCTTTTGGTATATACTATGGAATACATATCTCTCTTGAGGTATTTGTAGAAAAATTTATGAAAAAATGGGATAGACAGATAAAGATCCTTGAGGTACTTATATATGTCTTTTTCGGACTTATTGAGATCATCTATGGTATCCAAATAATGAAAGTTACCGTTTTTCAGGTACTTCCTGCCACAGGGTTTCCTGTAAGATATACCTATCTTGCACTACCCATTGCAGGGGTTGTAATGATATTTTTCTCTTTGGTACTTATTATGAAACTGGGAAAGGGAGGAGACTATGAATCTGGCACCGGTTATACTGTTCGGTAGTTTTCTTATCTTACTTATACTTAGGATTCCTATATCTTTTACACTATCTGTCTCATCAATACTTACTATGTTGTA
>CAYWXH010000041.1:0-12778 GCA_964462295.1 uncultured Atribacterota bacterium | reverse complement strand
GGAAAAAGACCTGATGTCATAACTGCATTAGGTATAGCAAGGACTTTTCAGAATATAAGATTATTTACAGACCTTTCACTTATAGAAAATGTAATGGTATCTTACCATGTAAGACTGAAATCAAATATATTTGAGGCTGTATTTAAACTCCCCAATTATACAAGACAGGAAAATGCCATGTATGAAGAGGCAATGGAACTTCTTCATAAGGTAGAGCTTGATCATCTTGCCGGAGAGAAGGCAGGTTCTCTTCCTTATGGTGAGCAGAGAAGATTAGAGATAGCACGAGCCCTTGCAACACATCCAAAGCTTTTATTGTTGGATGAACCAGCAGCTGGAATGAACCCCAATGAGACACTACAACTTATGGATTTTATAAGACAGATTAGAGATGATTTTGACCTTACGATATTCCTTATAGAGCATGATATGAAGGTTGTTATGGGTATATGTGAAAAGATATGGGTGCTTGATTATGGAAAAACTATTGCTATCGGCACCCCATCTGAGATTCAAAACAATCCTGAAGTAATAAAAGCTTATCTGGGAGAGGAAGAATATGCTTAAAATAGAGGATTTACATGTATTTTACGGTGGAATTCACGCACTTAAGGGTATATCTATGCATGTACCAAAGGGAAAAATTATTACACTTATCGGGGCAAATGGTGCAGGGAAAAGTACTACTTTGCGTACCATAACAGGGCTTGTAAAGGCAAAAAAGGGTTCCATAAAATTTTTAGATAAGGAGATATTAGGACTTCCTGCACACCAAATTGTACATATGGGAATTGCTATGGCCCCGGAGGGAAGGAGGGTTTTTCCTAACCTTTCTGTTTTAGAAAACTTAAGATTGGGTGCATACTTTAGACAGGATGAAGAAAATATACAAAAAGATCTTGATTGGGTGTATGAACTCTTCCCCCGATTAAAAGAGCGTATGAAGCAAAAAGCAGGGACTTTATCTGGGGGAGAACAACAGATGTTAGCAGTTGGAAGGGCACTTATGAGTAAGCCTGACCTTCTTCTTATGGATGAGCCATCTTTGGGTCTTGCACCCCTTCTTGTAAAAGAGATATTTGAGATCGTACAACAGATAAATGAAGAAGGAAGAACCATTCTACTTATAGAACAAAATGCAAAAGCAGCCCTTAAAATTGCACACTATGGGTATGTACTTGAAACAGGGAGGATTATACTTGAGGGAACAGGTCAGGAACTACTCAATAATGAAGAAGTGAAAAAGGCCTACCTTGGTGAGGCCTAAGAGGAGGAGATTATGCAGGTAAAAAGATTTATGACATGGGAACCTATTGCAATCTATAAAGATGAGCCTGCCCTTCGGGCATTTGAACTTATGGAAAAACATAAGGTAAAAAGACTCCCTGTAGTTGATAGTAACTACAATGTAGTAGGTATTATTTCAAGAAGCGATCTCAAGATATTTTCAAATACGGAAAAAGATAGGCTTCTTATGGAAAAGATTAAAGTAAAGGGCCTAATGAGTGAAAATCCTATTACTGTAACACCTGAGACACTTCTAGAAGATGCAATTAAACTTATGAGAGAAAAAAAGGTTGGTGGATTACCGGTTATTATAGAAAAAAGATTAGTAGGGATAATCACAGAATATGATATATTTACCGCTATGCTTGAAGGATTGGGTGCGGAAAGAGAGGGTATACGTATTACTTTTGAAATGGAAGACAAACCAGGAAACCTTGCCAAAGTTGTAAATACATTAAGTAATCATAATATAAATATAATATCCATACACTTTTTCAAATTAAAAGAGAAGATAAATAGAGACCTTATATTCCTTAAAATAGAACATATATTAAATACAGAAATGCTCCAAGAGGAGTTAGAGAAAATCGGTATAGAAGTTAATTTTTGGGACTAAAAAGGAGGGTCCTTATGAATAATAAATGGGGAGAGGTGGAGAGTTTAAAAATATACACCCTTTTGGATGATTATGCAGGATATGAATCTCAATTTTGGGCAACTCATGGGGTATCGTTTCTCTTGGAAGTGAAATTTCAGGGTATCACAAAGAGGATACTCTCTGATGTAGGGCCTGATGAAAGGGTTATATTACACAATATGGAAATCTTTGGTATTTCACCAGAAAGTATCGATATTATTACCCTATCTCATGCTCATTATGATCATACAAAAGGTCTTTTAGGGTTTTTAAAAGAGGCAAAAAAGGAAATACCTATAGTTGCACACCCTTTACTATTTAGGAAAAATTTTATAAATAGACCTTATTTTAGAGAGATAGGGATAGGCCTTAAAAATTCAAAAGAAGAGATAGAGAAATATGGGGGTATCCTTATATTAACACGTGAACCTATGAATCTTGTAGAAGGAGTCATAATAAGTGGAGAGGTAGAAAGAATTACAGATTTTGAGGCAAGGGGAATAGGTACCTATAATCTTAATGAAGAGGGGTATCTTGAGAAAGATAGACTATTGGATGATTTCTCTGTGGCGGTGAATATAAAAGATAAAGGCATAGTAATTATAACAGGTTGTGCCCATTCAGGGATAGTAAACATATCAAAACACTTTAAGAAATTGTTTGATTCAGATAATATAATAGGAATAATTGGGGGACTTCATTTGGTTTCATCTACAAAAGAGCAGATAGAAAAAACAGTAGAGGGGCTAAAAAAATTCCCACTCAAATGGTTATACCCTGGACATTGTACAGGATTTCCTGCTCAGGTAGCCCTTTACAATGCTTTTTCTAAAAAGTACGGAATTTTACACAGTGGATTAGTAGTAAAAGAATAAAAAGGGGGAATAAGAGATGAAAAGAGTTTTGGGATTTGTTTTAATTTTTGTTTTACTGTTAAGTAGTCTTGCTTTGGCAGAAGAGGTAAAAGTAGGGGTTATTTTCTCTATGACAGGTATGGCATCTGCCTTTGGACAGATGACAAAAGAAGGGCTAGACCTTGCATATGCCTTAAAACCTGAGGTACTCGGAAAGAAAATAAAGGTAATCCTATTAGATGACAAGAGTGATAAGATCGAAGCTGCAAATGCTGCATCTCGTCTTATTGGAAAAGAAAAGGTATCTGTTATTCTTGGTCCAATCATAAGTCCAAATGCCTTATCTGTGGGACCTATATGTGAAAGGTATAAGGTTCCCTTTGTTACCCCATCTGCTACTAATCCTTTGGTAACACAGGGAAAAAAGTTTGCATTTAGGGTCTGTTTTGTGGATGATTTTCAAGGTTTTGTAATGGCAAAATTCGCAATAGAAAATCTTAAAGCCAAAAAGGCGGCAGTTTTATTTGATAAGGCAAATGATTATTCTGTTGCCCTTGCAAAATTTTTCATGGATTCATTTAAAAAACTTACAGGGGATCCAAAATCTATAGTATATGTAGGACAATACAAATCTGGTGACCAGGACTTTACTGCACAGGTTGTTGGGGTTCAGAATGCAAATCCTGATGTAATATTTATCCCAGGATTTTATTCTGAGATTGCCCTTTTTGCAAAACAGGCAAGGGAACAAGGGATAAAGAGTCCATTTTTGGCAGGGGATGCCGCACAGGCCCCAGAACTTCTTCAAATAGGAAAAGAGGCTGTAGAGAACTTATACTTTAGCACACACTTTGACCCAAAGGCAGCAACAACAGATGTAGGCAAAAAATTTATAAAAGAGTTTAAGGCAAAATACAACAAAGAACCCAGTGCCCTTGCAGCTTTAGGATTTGATGCATATGGTGTAGTATGGGAAGCTATTTTACGTGCAGGTTCTCTTGACCCTGTAAAGATAAGAGATGAAATCGCAAAAACAAAGGGCTATAAAGGGGCAACAGGCATCATCAATATCGATGAACATGGGAATGCTATAAAGAGTGCAGTGGTTCTAAAGGTAGAAAATGGCACATGGAAGTATGTAACTACAGTAAATCCATAATTTGGGTATTGCATAAATTTTAGTTTTATGGTATAATCCGAACAAAATCGGAGAGTAATCTTATCTTTTTCATACAGAGAGGGGCCCTTGGGCTGAAAGGTCCTTGAAAAAAGATAAGATGAAGAGAGCCGATTAAGAGACAAATAAATATTGATATATACAAATTAAGTGGGCGTTTGCCTACATAGGGTGGCACCACGGGAAAAACTCGTCCCTTTTTTGGGACGAGTTTTTTTATTATATAGAGGAGAAAGGAGGTTTTTGATGATAAAGGTAAGTATTATAGGTTCTTCAGGGTATGCAGGGATAGAGCTTTTTGAGATTTTAAGAAAACATAAAGAGGTAGAGATTATAAATCTTATATCAAAAACATACCAAGGGAAAAAGATAGGGGAACTTTATCCTAAATATAGAGATATTAATCTTGAATTTACCTGGAAGGATTATAAGGAGGTAGCAAAAGAGTCAGATGTAGTATTTACGGCAACTCCTCACAAGGTAGCAATGGAATTTGCAAAAGAATTGTACAATGAGGGAACAGTCCTTATAGATTTGAGTGCAGATTTTAGATTTGAAGATTATAAGGTATTTGAAAAATGGTATAAAGTAGAACATAAGAGTAAGGAGCTATTAGATAAGACAGTATATGGCCTACCAGAACTTTACAAAGAAGAGATAAAAAGGTCAAATCTTATAGGAAATCCTGGTTGTTATCCTACAGCATCTATATTAGGACTTGCTCCACTTTTGAAACATCATCTAATAGATGAGGAAAGTATTGTAATAGATGCAAAATCTGGTACAACAGGTGCAGGAAAAAAGCTTTCAGAAAAGCTTCACTTTCCAGAGAGGAATGAAAATTTTTCTCCATATTCTCCTATATTACATAGACATATTCCAGAGATAGAAAAAGAACTTTCCAAAATATGTGGAAAAAATGATATAAAGATTACATTTACCCCTCATCTTGTTCCTATGGATAGGGGAATTCTTGTATCTATTTACGCAAAATTAATAAAAAATATATCTCAAAAAGAGATAGATGAAATTTATAAAGAATTTTATAAAGATGCCTATTTTGTAAGAATTATAGAAGAAGGCCTCCCAGATACAAAGGCCGTATCTTATACTAATTTTTGTGATATTGCCTTAAGAGTAGATGAAAGAACAGGAAGAATCCTTGTATTTTCTGCTATAGACAATCTTATAAAAGGGGCATCTGGTCAAGCAGTGCAAAATATGAACATAAGATTTGGATTACCAGAAGAGACAAGTCTTTTATAGAAAGGAGGTGGGCAGATGAGATCACCCTCAGGATTTAAGTTTAGTGGAGTAAATTCAGGTGTAAGGGTCAAAAGAAAAGATTTGGGGCTTATCTATTCAGAAAAACCAGCTACAGCATGGGGGGTATTTACAAGAAATAAGGTAAAGGCAGCACCTGTTCTTTATGATATGGAAATAATAAAAAAAGGAATCCTCCAGGCTATTTTAGTAAATAGTGGTATAGCAAATGCATGTACAGGAAAAAGGGGATTAGAGGATGTCCAAAGAGAGGCAGAAGAGGTGGGAAAGCTTTTAAATATAGATTCTCGTCTTGTTGCTATCTCATCTACAGGCAAGATCGGACCATATCTCCCCATGGAAAAGATTCTAAAAGGAGCGGAACGTTGCGTATCTTCTCTAAGTGAAGATGGTTTTTTGGATTTTTCAGATGCCATCCTTACTACAGATACAATTAGAAAGATAGTATATGAGGAAATAGAGATAGGAGGAAAAGAGATAAAAATATTGGGGATATCAAAAGGGTCAGGGATGATAAATCCTGATATGGCTACAACCCTTACCTTTGTAACAACAGATGTAAATATATCTCTTCCTATGCTAAAGCTTGCGCTCGTTAGGACCACAGAAAGAACCTTTAACCTTATTACAGTAGATGGGGATACAAGTACGAATGATACTATTTTGGTCATGGCAAACGGTTTTTCAGAAAACGAAAAGATTAAAAGAGAAGACAAAAATTTTGAGATATTCTACAATGCTCTTTATAAAGTACTTAAAGGGCTTGCATACCTTGTAGCAAAAGATGGTGAAGGGGCTACAAAACTTGTAAAAATCAAAATAAAGGGGGCAGATAGTTTCTCAGATGCAAAGAGAGCAGGAAAAACGGTGGCAAATTCTCTTCTTGTAAAAACCGCACTTTATGGTTCAGACCCGAATTGGGGAAGGATTATGGCTGCCTTGGGATATGCAGGTATAGTCATTGACCCTGAGAAGGTAGATATCAAAATAGGGGAAAAGATAGTGGAAAACGGAAAACCCACAGAATTCTCTCGAGAAAAGATAAGAGAATATCTGGGCAAAAAAGAGGTAGAGATTATAATAGATTTAAAGATTGGAGTAGGGGAGGCAGAGGTTTTGACAACAGATCTTACCCATGAGTATATAAATATAAATACTCAGTATTCATAAGGAGTGTGATATATATGCTTACAAATAGTGAAAAAGTACAAGTTATATTAGAGGCACTCCCTTATATCCAAAAATTCAGTAGGAAGATTATAGTTGTAAAATATGGCGGAAGTGTGATGGAGGATGAGGCCTTAAGCAAAGAGGTCTTTAGGGATATAGTACTCTTAAAGTTTGTAGGCATGCGTCCCATTGTGGTACATGGTGGAGGGAAAGAGATTACATCTCTTATGAAGAAATTGGGTATCCCTTCAAAATTTGTAAGCGGCCATAGGATTACAGATAAGGAGACACTTGATATAGTAGAGATGATACTTGCAGGAAAGGTAAATAAAAGGGTAGTTGCAGGGATAAATGCACAAGGTGGGCTTGCTATAGGTTTATCGGGAAAAGATGCCAATCTTATAAAGGCAGAAAAGTTAGTTCTTAATGAATCACTGGATTTAGGATATGTAGGAAATATAAAAAGTATAAATATAGAACTTTTAAGGTATCTTATAGATGAGGGATACATACCTGTGATTTCATCTATTGGAATAGATGAAAAGGGACAAGGGTATAATATAAACGCAGATATTGTAGCAGGAAAGGTGGCTGAAACATTAGGTGCAGAAAAACTTATATACCTTACAGATACAGAAGGGGTAATAGATAGAGAAAAGGGTTTAATTTCTCATCTTTCTATTTCTGATGCCAAAAAACTTATAGATAGGGGGGATATAGTAGGAGGAATGCTTCCCAAAGTTTTGTCTGGTATGGAGGCATTAGAAGGCGGTGTAGGGAAGGTACATATAATAAATGGAAATTCTCCACACTCTATACTTCTTGAGATATTCACAGAAGAGGGTGTGGGAACAGAAATTGTAAAGAGTTAGAAAGGAGGGGATTATGGATTTTATAGAACTTGAAAAGAGATATTTTATAGGGACATACAGTAGAATCCCTATAATGATTGACCATGGAGAGGGGGTATATCTTTTTGATACTTCTGGAAAGAAATACCTTGACCTTCTTGCAGGTATTGCTGTGATGGCACTTGGTTATGGACATCCTAAAGTAGTAAATGCTATAGCCGAACAGGCAAAAAAGTATATACACCTTTCGAATCTTTACTATATGAAGCCGCAGTTAGAGCTATCAGAAAAACTTATAAGTTATATAGGTGAAGGATATAAGATATTTTTTGCAAACAGTGGTTCTGAGGCAAATGAAGGTGCAATAAAACTTGCAAGAAAGTATTTTAGAAAAAAAGGAATGGATAAGAAGTATAAGGTTATAGGATTTGAAGATTCTTTTCATGGAAGAACTATTGCTACTTTGGCAGCTACCTGGCAAGAAAAATATCAAAAAGATTATATTCCCTTGATGCCGGCGTTTAAAAAGGCAAAGTTTAATGACCTCTCTTCTTTGGAATCTCTAATAGATGAAGAGGTTGCTGCTATTATTGTAGAGCCTATTCAGGGAGAAGGCGGGATCAAAAATGCAGATGAAAAATTTTTGAAAGGGTTAAGGGATATATGTGACAAATATGATATAATACTTATCACAGATGAAATTCAATCTGGGATGGGGAGAACAGGAAAGTTCCTTGCACAAAGTTATGCAGGTATAAAAGGGGATATCATTACCCTTGCAAAGGCTTTGGGTGGAGGGCTTCCCATATCGGCATTTGTTGCATCACCCAAAATAGTAGATGCCTTTTCTTATGGAGATCATGGTACTACCTTTGGAGGAAATCCTGTTGCTGCAGCTGCAAGTATTGCCACACTTGATGTAATAGAAAAAGAAAGTCTTATAGAAAAAAATACAGAAAAGGGAGAACTTATAATAAAAGGGATAGAGATTTTGAAGGAAAAATATCCCAAAATAATAAAAGATGTAAGGGGAAAAGGCCTTATGATAGGAATAGAGCTCTTTAATGAATGTAATGATATGGTGGGTGCATTTCGCGAAAAAGGAATACTTTTAAACTGTACCCATGGAAATGTAGTAAGGCTTCTTCCCCCATATATAATAGAGAAAGAACATATAGATATGTTTTTAAATACATTTGAAGATATATTGAAAAATAGTTAGGAGGAGATAGTATGAAAAAAGTTGTTCTTGCTTACTCTGGAGGTCTTGATACCTCTGTTGCTATAAAGTGGCTTGCCGATAAGTATCAGGCAGAAGTAATTGCCGTTGCCTTAGATGTAGGACAGCAAAAAGATTTATCTGAGGTAAAAAATAAGGCATATAGGATTGGTGCAAAAAAAGTCTATCTTGTAGATGCGAAAAAGGAATTTGCAGAAGATTTTATATTTCCAACACTATTTGCAAATGGTCTCTATGAAGGAAGATATGCTATGAGCGCTTCTCTTTCGAGGCCCCTTATCGCAAAGAAATTGGTAGAGATTGCAGAAAAGGAAGGGGCAGAGTATGTAGCACATGGTGCTACAGGTAAAGGAAATGACCAGGTAAGATTTGAGGTTTCAATTGCTGCACTTAATCCCTCTCTCAAGATAGTGGCCCCTGTAAGGGAATGGGGACTTACAAGGGATGAAGAGATTGAATATGCAAAGAAAAATGATATCCCTATACCTGTTGATGTAGATAGTCCTTATAGTATTGATGAAAATTTATGGGGTAGAAGTATTGAGTGTGGGGTATTAGAAGATCCATGGAATGCGCCGCCCGATGAACCATATATATGGACAAGAAAGATAGAAGATGCACCAGATACCCCTACTAAATTAGAGATATATTTTGAAAAAGGAATTCCAAGAAAGATAAATAATAAAGAGATGGGACCTGTAGAACTTATAAATTATCTAAATAAGGTAGGTGGCGAAAACGGTATAGGAAGAATAGATATGATAGAAAATAGACTCGTTGGCATTAAGTCCAGAGAAACATATGAAACCCCTGCTGCACTTATATTGATTGAGGCACACAAAGACCTTGAATCACTTGTTGCTACACGAGAACTTCTCCACTTTAAGGCACTTACAGACCAAAAATATACAGAACTTGTGTATAATGGACTTTGGTATTCTCCACTTAAAAAGGCACTTGACAGTTTTAATAATACTGTGCAGGAAAAGGTTACAGGTACTATAAGAATGAAACTCTTCAAGGGAAATATTATAATTGACGGTAGAAAATCTCCTTATTCCCTCTATGATTTCAACCTTGCTACATATGATGAAAAAGATATGTTTGATCATAAAGCGGCAAAGGGATTTATTGATATATTTGGTTTACCACTTAAGATATATTCTGAGGTAGAAAGGAGCAATAAATAGGATATAAATATGAAACTTACAGCACTTGGCACAGGTGGAGGGGTCCCCAGTCTATATCGGGGACTCCCTGCCTTTGTGATAGAGAGAAAGGGAGAGGTTTTTCTTTTTGATTGTGGAGAGGGTACACAATTTCGCATTATGCGTTCACATATAAAACCAGGAAGATTAGAAAAGATCTTTATAAGTCATTTTCATGGAGATCACATACTTGGCCTTACAGGACTTCTTATGACCCTTTCTCAATTTTCGAGAGAAAAACCTTTAGAACTCTATGGGCCTCCTGGTATGAAAGAATTTATGGAAAATATGAAAAAACACTTAAACTTTAGATTGGATTATGAGCTTATAATACATGAAGTAACAGGAGGAAAAATATTTGAAAGCAGAGAATATGAAATATATGCTATGCCCCTTTCTCATATAATATTTACCCTTGGATACAAAATAGAAGAGAGGAAAAGACCGGGAAAGTTCTTTCCTGATGAGGCTATAAAACTAGGAATAAAACCTGGACCACTTTTTAAAAAACTTCAAGATGGAAATCCTGTCAAACTTTCCGATGGGAAGATTGTATATCCACATCAAGTTATGGGCCCACCAAGAAGGGGAAGAAAGATAGTGTATGCAACAGATACAAATCCTATGGATGAAATGATAGAGTTTGCAAAAGAGGCAGATCTGCTTATGCATGATGGAATGTTCTCAGGAGATGATGATGTCATGGCAATAGAGAGGGGACATTCCTCAGTAAAAGATGCAGCAAGGATTGCAAAGAAGGCAAATGTAAAAAAGCTTCTCCTTATCCATATATCACCAAGATACAGTGACGAAGAGGAGTTACTAAGAAAGGCAAGAGAGATATTTCCAAATACCATGATAGCTAAAGACTATATGACAATGGATATTCCGTATGAAGATTAAAAAGTTTAGTATATTTGTGCCAGGTACATGTGGTGAGCTTATACAGGGAAGGATAGATGGAAAGGATTTTCTCGTTACTGCCCCTATTAACCTTTTTTCTGTTACCACTATTACTCAAATAGATAAAAATGCCGAGTTTAATGGGCTTGGATGGAAGGCCCAAAGGGCAATAGAGATCTTTTCCGAAAGATACAATATAAGGATAGAAGGAGTCTCTTTAAACCTTACCTCTAATATTCCAAGAGGAAAGGGTATGGCATCAAGCAGTGCAGATATTTCAAGTGTTTTATATGCACTAGATAAGTATTTTGGTCCTTTTCTTTCCCCATCTGAAATAGCAGATATTGCCATTGAAATAGAGCCTACTGATGGGGTCATGTTTCCAGGAATTGTGGCTTTTGATTATATGAGAGGTACTTTTTGGGAGTATATAGGGAAACCGTTCCCTCTAAAAGTTTTAGTTTTGGATTTTGGGGGAGAGATAGATACCTTAGAGTTTGAAAGACCTATACCAGATGAGGAGTTTTCGTCTTATCTTTTAGAAAACTTAAAAAAGGCCTTTCAAGAAAGAGATATGGGGCTATTTGGAAAGATTATAACAGAAAATACAATAGAAAATCAAAAAATCCTTTCCAAAGAACAATGTAAAGCTCTTATAGAAGAAGTCCTCAAGTTAGGCGCAGTAGGTGTAAACATGGCACATAGTGGCACAGTTTGTGGTATATATACTCCATATTCTAAAAAGGATGACGTAGATAAGATAAGAGGGCTTTTCCCTTCTGCCTCTTTTTTGGGGTGGTATGATTTTGTAGGAGGAGGACACCTTTTTGAGATATAGCCTCATGTTTCAAGGGACAGCCTCTTTTGTTGGAAAAACCATTCTTACCTTAGGAGTGGGAAGGATACTTTCAAAAAAGGGATACAGAGTAGCCCCTTTTAAATCCCAAAATATGTCTCTTAATTCAAGAGTTATTCAGGGCAATCGAGAGATTTCATGGGCACAATACTTCCAAGCAATATCTATGGGCATAAATCCTACCTATCATATGAATCCTATACTTCTTAAGCCAATTGGAGATGGAAGATCTCAAGTAATTGTTCATGGAAAACCTTGGAAAATTGTAAGCTATAAGGATTATTACAAATATCATGACCATCTTTGGGAAAAGGTTAGAGAATCAATAGAGACTTTGTATAGGGAATATGATATCCTAATAATAGAAGGGGCAGGAAGTCCTGCAGAGATTAATCTGGATAAATATGAGATCGTAAATATGAAGGTTGCAAGTTATCTTGATGCCCCTGTTTTACTTATAGGAGATATAGAAAGAGGTGGAGTATTTGCATCTTTGTGGGGCACATGGAACCTTGTAAAACAAAGGAAACTCATAAAAGGTTTTATTATAAATAAATTTAGGGGAGATATAGAAATTTTAAGACCTGGATTAGAAAAGCTTAAAGAAATTACAGGTGTTCCTGTAGTTGGTGTTTTGCCATATGTAGATTTTAGATTCCCCGAAGAAGATTCTCAGAGTCTTGCTTTTTTGACTGGAGAGAAAAATAGTCCTATAAAAATATTGAAGCTTCCTCATCTTTCAAATTCTACAGATTTTTCTTTGCTTCTACATAGTAAAATAGCAGAATACATAGACTATCCAGAGTATCTAAAGAATGTTAAGATTTTAATAATTCCCGGAAGTAGAAATACTATATATGACCTTATTTGGCTAAAGGAAAAGGGATTTTTTGAAAAAATAAGGAACTTTGGTAAACAGGGGGGTATTATAATCGGTATATGTAGTGGATATCAGATGTTGGGTGAATACATAGAGGATCCATATGGGATAGAAAGTAATGATAAAAGGATTGAAGGATTTGGATTTCTTAAAGGAAAAACTATTCTTAAAAGAAAAAAGGTCTTAAGAGAAAGAAATAGGATTACTTCCCGGGTTTCTATTCCATATCTAGGAATAGATATAGGAGATGAATTAGAAGGTTATGAGATCCACCATGGTAAGTCAATTTTTAGGGGAGGTGAGCCACTTTCTAAAGAAGATCCCTATATTGGAATGGTTAAGGATAATGTATTTGGCACCTATCTTCATGGGTTATTTAAAAATAAAAAGATAACTTATGGATTGTTTTCTTTTTTGGAAATGGAAAGTGA
>CAYWXH010000040.1:0-13051 GCA_964462295.1 uncultured Atribacterota bacterium | reverse complement strand
AATCTACAGATTCCAAGCAGCAGAGATTGCCCATAGGAAGAAGTTGTTGTATAATAGAGAAAAAAAGGAGAGGATCTATGAAGTTACTTATGATATATGCAGATAGGTTTGCCTATAGAACAACTATAAAGACCTTAGAAGAGTTTGAGGATAGGGAAGAGGAGAGGACTGAAAAGGATGTACTTGTAGGTTTTATCCATGTTGAGAAAGAAGATGAAGAGAAACTCGATAAGGTGGAGACCAAACTTGTAAAAAATTTGAAGTGGGCCGCAAAAAAGAATAATACAAATACTATTGTCCTTCATTCTTTTGCTCATCTTTCTGAAAGTAAAGGGGATCCAAAGATTACAAAAGCACTTTTGGATAGAGCTGAAGCCCGCCTCATAAATGCAGGATATGAGGCGTGGCAGACACCTTTTGGTTACTTTTTAGATTTGGATATGAAGGCACCAGGTAGGTCTTTAGCCCGAGTATTCAAGGAATTTTAAATAGGGGAGGTTTTTATGAAACTTTGGGATAAAGGGTATGAATTTGATAGACTCATAGAAGAATACACTGTGGGAAATGATTATATATTAGATGAGAGGCTTATCCCTTATGATGTTTTTGGAAATATGGCACAGGCCATTATGCTTGCAAAGATTGGGATACTTAAAGATAAAGAGCTTTCACTTGTGAAAGATGGCCTAAAAGAGATATATAAATTATGGGAAGAGGGAAGATTTCACATAAAAAGAGAAGATGAAGATGTGCATACAAAGATAGAGAATTATCTTACAGAAAAGTTTGGAGATATAGGAAAAAAGATTCATACAGGAAGGTCAAGAAATGACCAAGTACTTTTAGACCTTAGGCTTTATATGAAAGATGCACTTTTGAATATGGGAAGGGATTTAGTAGAATTTTTAAAAACCCTTCTTAATTTTTCTGAAAAATACCTTTTTGTTCCTATGCCGGGATATACACATACAAGGGTTGCTATGCCAAGTAGTGTAGGTCTTTGGTCTCATGGACTTTATGAGGCTATGGCGGACAATGTTAGGTTTTTAATATCTATATATGAAATATTAGATCAATCCCCCTTGGGAAGTGCCGCAGGATATGGTGTTCCTATTCCCCTTGATAGGGAACTTATAGCAGATCTTCTGGGTTTTTCTAAGGTACAAAAAAATGTTATCTATGTCCAGAATTCTCGGGGGAAGTTTGAACTTTTGGTAGTACATCTTATGGAACAGATTATGATAGACCTTTCACGTTATGCAGAAGATCTTATATACTTTACCATGCCACAGTTTGGATATTTCTCTTTACCACTCTCTATGCTCTCAGGAAGTTCCATTATGCCTCAGAAAAAAAATCCAGATATGTTGGAACTTCTTCGTGCCAAGACATCAAAGATTTCTTCTTTAGCCATGGCTATATCGGCTACATCTTCAAAGCTCCCCACAGGTTACAATAGAGACCTTCAACTTACGAAGGAGTATCTCTTTTTAGCACTTGATGAGACAGATGCAAGTATTAAGGTTATGGATAAAGTATTTTCAGGCTTATCTGTGCATGAGGATAATTTGAAAAAGGATATGACAAAAGAGATATTTGCAACTGATTATGCACTTTCTATGGTGAATGATGGTATGCCATTTAGAGAGGCATATAAAAGAGTGGCAAAAGAGATAGATACTTTATCCCCCCTTGACCCAGAAGAGGTATTAAGAGATAGGACACATATAGGTACACCTGGTAATTTGGAAATTGAAAAAGATAGAAATTTTGTGGAGGATATAGGACGAGATATAACAGTAATGCAAGAAGAGTTTCATAATAGGCTAAAAGTCCTTATGGAGTAGCTATCCCTTTAGGGCACCTTTTGTAAGCCCCGCTATGATGTAGCGTTGGGCAAATGCAAATACAATAATGGTGGGCAGAAGTGCTACAACAAGCCCTGCCCCCATTACATTCCATTGGATGCCTGCCTTTGAAACAAAAGAGTTAAGGGCAACTGGGATGGTCATCTTCTCACTGCTATTTATAAACAGTGCTGCAGTAAAGAGTTCGTTCCATGTATTTACAAACGAAAAACTAAATATGGCAGCTATTCCAGGAAGGGAAAGAGGTATTGTGATTTTAAATATAGCACCTATACGGGATGTGCCATCTATCATCGCTGCCTCTTCTAGGTTTTTGGGTATCCTTGAGAAAAACCCCCTTGCCATGATAGTGCTAAATGAGACAGCAACATTTACATATACAATTACAAGTGCCCATAGGTTATCTATGAGACCAATATCTGAAAACATTCTGTATTGGGGGATCATAAGGAGATAAGTTGGGATCATCTGTGCAAAAAAGAGTAATACAATAAGAGTTTTTTTGTATGTAAATTTGTATCTTGCCATTACATATCCACTTAATGTAGAAAATATCATGGCAAAAAAGGATGCAGTAAGGGATGTAAAGAGGCTGTTTTTAAAAAACTGTGCAAAATTTGCAAATTTAAATAAAAATTTATAGCCTGAAAGGCTTATATGTGTGGGCCAATATTTAAGAGGCCAAGTATATACTTCGGTGGGTTCTTTTAGTGATGTAACCACTATCCAATAAAGTGGCACTACTGCCATGAGAAAATATATAAATAATAAAAATGTTTTAAATACCTTTCCAAAGGTAGAGCCTCTTCTTCTCATATCTCCCCCAATTCATATGATGATGTAACCTTAAGATATATGAGTGTGTAAATTGTAAGAATAGCTACTATAATCACACCCACAGCAGATGCCCTACTATAGTCAGTGTCAAAGTAAACTATATTTATCATATAAGTTGCCAGTATATTTGTTGCACCAGCTGGCCCACCTCGTGTCATCCCATATATGATATCGGGAAAATTCATAACCCATATAACACGAAGAAGTACTGTGCTTACAAGTGTAGGTTTTATAAAGGGAAGGGTAATATGTAAAAATTGTGCAAAAGGTGTTGCACCATCTATCTCTGATGCCTCATACAAGGATTCAGGGATAGATTGGAGTGCTGCAAGGATCATTATGGCAAAAAAAGGTATTCCATACCATATATTTACACCAATTACAGAATAAAACGCATATTGTGGGTCTGACAGAAAATTTATTCCATGTTTTAGTATGTGTGCCTTTATAAGTATATCATTTATAAGGCCAAATTGACCATTTAGAAGCCAGGACCAGAGGATTCCTAATGCAAACCCGGATAGTGCCCATGGGTAAAAGACGATCCCTGCATATAGATTTCTACCTTTAAAAGGATATCTCATAAGAAGTGCCAAAATAAATCCAAGGATAAGCTGAAAAAAGACTGATGCACCTATCCACCATAAGGTATTCCATGCAGCTTGATAAAAGTTGGGGTCTTCAAATAATGATATAAAATTTTTAAACCCTACAAAGTGAATATGTTGAAAATTAAATACAGTATAATCTTTAAATGAAAGAATTATACCCCAGAGTGTAGGATAATAGGTAAATACAAATATAATGCCAAATGTAGGAAAAAGCATCCAAAATATGAATCTATTAAGTTTTGTTTGGGTTTTTCTTCTTTTATCTTTCATATAGTGAGGAAGAGGGTGGTTTACCACCCTCTTTTTGTAAGTTTTATTTCATACCAAAGGCTTTTTTCCAGTAGTTTTCCCACTTTGTGGTAAGTTCTTCAAGGGAGATCTTTCCAAGAAGTGCCTGCTGCATAGTATCACCCTGGAATTGTGTCCATTTTGGCCATGCAGGATTTGCAAGTGGGTATGAGGTAAAGACATATTTTTCTGGATTTTCAAACATCTTTTTCCAACCCTCAAATACACCACCATTGAAATATGGATCGTTTTTGAATACAGATTTTAATACAGGAAGTGCACCATATTCTTTGCAGAAGTAGGCGGAGATCTCAGGTGTTGTAAAGAACTTTATAAATTCCCATGCAAGGTCTTTGTGTTTGGAGTAATTTGTGATACCCCAACCACCAAATCCATAACTTGGATATACCTTTCCAGAAGGACCAACGGGTAGTGGTGCTGTAATATATTGTCCATCTTTTAGCAGATTTTTTAATAGCCCTGTGGTGTCTGGATCTTGGAAGAGATATGGGGTGATTCCTGCGACAAATGCATTTACCTGTTCATCAAATCCCCAGTTTATAGCATCTTTTGGTGCGGTATCTTTATAGAGTTTTACATACAATTTGAGTCCTTTGAGTGCCCTTGGGTCCTTAAACCATAGCTTTCCATTTTTGAGTTTGTACATATTTGATGGGTCAATATCATCTATGAATGAGGCTACAACTGTATCTATAAATGCTGTAGGGTATCCTTTTCCTCTAAAATCAAAACCGTACTGATTTTTAGAAGGATCTGTAATCTTTTTTGCATAATCATAAAGTTCATTCATAGTACCAGGGACCTTTGTAATCCCATATTTTGCTACTACATCAGGTCTTACAAAGAGTGTTTTTGCATATACGCCATTAGGAATTATATATGCCTTTCCCTCTGTAACTCGTACACTGTTTAGAAGGCCTGGGATAAGATCAGATGCCCCTTTCCATTTTGCAATATAGGGTTCTAAATTCTCCATCTTCCCAAGTTGTACCACCCCTTCCAATGACCAATCCCCTACCTCTACTATATCTAAAGGCTGTTTTGTGCTTAACATAAGGTAGACCTTTTGATATGCACTTTCATATGGTGGTGATATTAGTTTTATCTTTACATCTGGATATTTTGCCTCGAATTTTTTAATAATATTTTGAAGAAGCTGGGTCCTTTGTGGACTTGTAAATACCTGTACCATATTAAGGGTTATCTTTTCTCCTGAAAAGGCAGAGATACTCAAGACAAAAAGCATTAGGGTTAAAAAGATAAGGCTTAAAACAATTTTTCTTTTCATTTTACCCTCCTTTTTCTTAGATTTTCAATTTTATAATAAAATTAATTTTACCAGATGTCAAGTGATTTTTTATTTTAATTCTTTAAGATATTAAGAAAATAAGGAAATTTATTAAGAATTATACTTGAAATTTTATTTGTTTTGCATTATAATTAAAAAAATTATACCTCCTTCCGAGCAGTCTCTCCTAAGGCAAAAAGGCTATGGAAGATTGCCGATAGGGCCATGAGGGAAACCTTATGACCTCCCTTACCTGGAAAGGAAGGAGAATAAAAGGAGGTAAATTATGATAGGTGGTTTTTGGGGAAAATTATTGCGTGTAAATCTTTCCAACTCTACAATTGTGGAGGAAGAAATCCCAGAAGAAAAAATGAAGATGTATCTGGGGGCCAGGGGACTTGGAAGTAAATATTTGGTAGATGAGGTAGACCCCAATGTAGATCCCCTTTCTCCAGAGAATAAGCTTATCTTTGCACCAGGACCCCTTTCAGGGACCACTGCACCTACAGGGGGGAGGTATGATGTAATAACAAAGGGACCCCTTACAGGTACTATTGCTGCAAGTAACTCAGGGGGCTTTTTTGGGGCAGAGCTTAAGTTTGCAGGTTATGATATGGTAATTATCGAGGGAAAGGCAGAAAAACCTGTATATCTTTCCATAAAAGATAATGAGGTAAAAATTGAAGATGCCTCAGATCTCTGGGGAAAAGATGTTCATGAAACTACTGACCTTCTACTAGAAAAATTTGGGGATAAAAGGGCAAAGGTTGCATGCATCGGACCTGCAGGTGAAAAGCTTGTAAAGTTTGCAGCCATTATGAATGACAAAGATAGGGCCGCAGGAAGAACAGGTGTTGGTGCAGTTATGGGCTCCAAAAACCTAAAGGGAATCGTAGTAAGGGGTACAAAGAGAGTAGAGGTTGCAAAACCAGAAGAGTTTAAGGCAGTAGTAAAAGAGAAGATCGATATTTTAAAGGAAAATGGAGTTACAGGACAAGGTCTTCCAACTTATGGAACAAAGGTGCTTGATAATATCATTAATCAAAATGGATTGTATCCTACAAGAAACTTCCAGACAGGGGTATTTGAGGAGACAGAGCCAATAAGTGGTGAAGCCCTTGTAGATAAGTACCTTGTAAGAAATAAGGCATGTTTTGCATGTCCTATAGGTTGTGGAAGGGTTACAAAACTTCCATCTGGTCTCTCTGGCGAAGGACCAGAATATGAAACAGGGTGGGCATTTGGTGCAGATTGTGGTGTTTCTGATTTAAATGCTATTGTTGAGGCAAATTTCATTTGTAATAAACTTGGACTTGATACCATTTCTACAGGCACTACTATTGCAGCTGCAATGGAGCTTTATGAAAAGGGATATCTCCCTAAGGATATGATAGAAAAAGGTCCTGAGCCGAAGTTTGGGAGTTCTGAGGCTATAGTATACTATGCATGGGCTATTGGAAACAGAGTAGGCCTTGGAGACAAACTTGCAGAGGGATCGTATAGATTTGCAGAATCACTTGGACATTCAGAGCTCTCTATGAGCGTGAAAAAACAGGAACTCCCTGCATATGACCCAAGGGGTGCACAGGGACATGGTCTTGAGTATGCAACTTCTAACCGTGGTGGATGTCATGTGAGGGGTTATATGATTTCACCTGAAATTTTAGGTGCGCCTGAAAAGTTGGATCCTCAACAGATAGAGGGTAAAGATCAATGGGTAAAAACATTCCAGGATCTAACAGCGGTTATAGACGCAGCAGGTTTGTGCCTCTTTACATCCTTTGCGCTTGGTCTATCAGATTATAAAGACCTCGTAAATGCCGCAACAGGTTTTGACTATACAGATGAGGAACTTCTCAAGGTAGGAGAAAGGATCTGGAATCTTGAAAGGGTATTTAATATTAAGGCAGGGGTAGGACCAGATCAAGATACACTGCCAAAGAGACTCCTTGAGGAGCCAATGCCAGATGGTCCTAATAAGGGTCATGTAGTAAAACTCTCGGAACTCCTCCCGAGATACTACAAGGTAAGAGGATGGAGTGAGGATGGTCATCCTACAGAAGAGAAATTAAAAGAATTAGGATTATCATAGGATAGCTCTACTTTAAGGGGGTGCATACTTTTGCACCCTCTTTTTTTGTATAAAAATTTAAATCTTTTCTTTTTCTTTATTTTGTATTATAATGGAAGAGATTAATTAATATGAGGTGTCCTATGATAAAGATGTTTAAGAAAGATGAAGCTGGTTTAAAACAGATAAAAGATTATGAAAAAGATATCTGGATCTGCCTTACCAACCCTTCGGAGAGAGAATGTGCCTCTATCTCTTCCCGATTTGGTATCCCGATAGATTTTTTATTGGACCCCTTAGATTCCAATGAACGTTCCCGTGTAGAAGTGGAAGATGAGGGAATACTTATTGTGCTAAGGGTACCAGAGGCTGGTGAAGATGAGCCAGGGGAGAGGATTTTTTATACCCTCCCTGTAGGTATTATTTTTGTGGAGGATGCCATAATTACTGTAGCAAATTCACATATAAGTATACTTCAGGAGTTTATAGAAGGTAGGGTTAAAAATTTTTCTATTAAGAATAAGAACTCTTTCCTTTTTTCTCTATTTTTGCGATCCACTCTTTTGTATCTTAAATATTTAAAAGAGATAAATACTATTACAGAGCATGAAGAAGATAGATTACAAGAAACTATGAAAAATGAGGAACTTATGAGTCTTTTAAATCTCCAGAAGGGACTTGTCTATTTTAGCACCTCTCTTAAGGCAAATGAGCTTATGATGGAAAAATTAAGAAGGGGTAGGATTATAAAAATCACAGAGGATGAAGAGGACCTCTTAGATGATATCCTCATAGAGAATAGGCAGGCAATTGAAATGACAAATATATATAGTAACATTTTAAGAGATATGATGGATGCCTTTTCTTCTATTATATCCAATAATTTAAATATAGTTATGAAGTTTTTGACATCAATTACCCTTATCCTTACTATTCCTACCCTTATTGCAAGTATATATGGCATGAATGTTCCACTTCCTCTTTCCCATTCTCCACATGCCTTTATAATTGTTATAGGAATATCTATTGTGCTTTCCACTGTGCTTACACTTATTTTTAAAAGAAAAGGACTTCTATGATATAATAACTATTAAACAATACATATGGAAGGTGATGTATGGTTACTTTAAAATTCTTTGCCACACTTCGAGATCTTACTGGAAAAAAAGAGCTTATTGTGGATGGAAAGACGGTAGAAGAGGCTATAGCTGAAGCAGGAAACCTTTTAAATTTAGACCTTATGGATGAACTTTTTGAAAATGAGAAACCGAAAAAAGGGGTAATAGTACTTGTAAATGGAAGAAATATTGAGCATTTGAATGGTCTTTCTACCATTTTGGAAGATGGTGATATCTTATCATTATTCCCACCTGTAGGGGGTGGATGATGTCTGGATATCATGAATTTTTTTTCCAGGGGAACAAGATCCTTATCCCTCGGAATCTTACACCAAAGAAAATCTATATAGAACCATCTTCCAAGTGTAATTTAAATTGTGCTATGTGTTTTAGACATAGCTGGAATGAACCTTTTCGAGATTTAGATTATAACCTATTTGAAAAACTTTTTGAAGAGATAGAGACATTCTCTCAAAGACCTGCTATACACTTAGGAGGTTTAGGGGAACCCTTTGTAAACCCTTACATCTACGATATGATTACTACTTTCAAGAAAAAAGGGTATTTTCTCTCTATTTCGTCAAATGGTACACTTATGCCAAGAGAGAGAATGGAATGTCTTATAGAGCATGGTGTAGATAGGCTATACCTCTCTATGGATCCTGGCGTTTTGGGACATGGCCCTTTGGATCCTGTTCTTGAGAGATTGAGGGAAATAGATGCCATTCGAAGAGAGAAGAAGAAAGGAAAGCCTATGACAGGGGTAGAGATAGTTCTTACAAAAGAGAATGTAGAATATCTTCCTGGTCTTGTAAAACCACTTAAAGAGGCAGGTGTTACTTTTATTATCCTAAGTAATCTAATCCCTACACGAAAACAGGTAGAAGATCAGATTCTCTATGGAAAAGGGGTTTTTCAAAATAGTGCATATGAGAAATTTGTAAAAGAGACATATTCTCAATTTAATGTGACACTCCCAGAGTTTGAATTTCTTACAGAAAGAAGGTGTAATTTTATCTCCCAGGATAGTGTTGTTATTCGCTCTGATGGGGAAGTTGTCCCGTGTTACAGGCTTATGTATAGCTATGAAGAACACTATCTTGGTATAGATAGAAAGATTACCGTGAAATCTTTTGGAAATATAAGGGAAAAATCTTTAAAAGAGATCTACAATACGAGAGAATATGCATGGTTTAGATTTATAGTTAAAAATTCTATATATCCCTCATGTGGAGATTGTAAATTGAGAGAAAGCTGTGATTTCATACTGGGCACAGAGAGAGACTGTTGGGGAAATGAACCTTCCTGTAGTGATTGCCTATGGTCAAGGAGGATAGTGATATGTCCGTAAGATTTCCAGAAATTTCTGATTTTTTAGACAAAAGAGAAAAGATAGTGGTGGTAGGGCTTGGCTATGTTGGTCTTCCCCTCTTAGTCGCCCTTTCTAAAAAGTTTAATGTAATAGGGTATGATATAAACAAAAATAGGATAGAGGAGCTTAAGAAAGGTTATGATAAGAATAAGGAAATAGAAAAGGAAGAACTTCTATCTCCAAATATTACCTTTACCCATGTAGAGGATGATATAAGAGAAGGTAGATTTATAATAGTTGCTGTCCCTACTCCTGTAGATGATCATAATATTCCAAATCTTTCTTTGTTGCGATTTGCATCACAGAGGGTAGGAAGAAATATGCAAAGGGGAAGTATAGTTGTTTTTGAATCTACCGTATATCCTGGAACTACAGAGGAGATCTGTGTACCTATAATTGCAAAATATTCAGAAGGTCATTATAATATAGATTTCAAAGTCGGTTATTCCCCTGAGAGAATAAATCCTGGAGATAAAGAGCATACTATATATAATGTTACAAAAATAGTTGCAGGTTCAGATGAAGAGGCATTAAAAATTATAGCAGATATCTATGGAGAGATTATAGAAAATATCTATAAGGCCCCTAATATAAAGACTGCAGAGGCAGCAAAGGTTATAGAAAATACACAACGTGATTTAAATATTGCACTTATGAATGAGCTTGCCATTATATTTCATAAGGCAGGAATTGATACAAAAGAAGTGCTTAAGGCAGCATCTACCAAGTGGAATTTTTTGAGATTTGAACCTGGTCTTGTAGGGGGACATTGTATAGGGGTAGACCCGTATTATCTTACATATAAAGCAGAAGAGCTGGGCTATCATCCAGATGTGGTTCTCTCTGGGAGGAGAATAAATGATGAAATGGGGAGATATATTGCCACTGAACTTGTAAAGCTCCTTATAAAGAGTGGTAAATCTGTAAAAAATACAAAAGTACTTATAATGGGTTTTACATTTAAAGAAAATATAAGTGATATAAGAAATACAAAGGTGATTGATATAATAGATGAACTAAAAGATTATGGTATAGAGGTTTATGTATATGACCCACATGTGGACCCAGATGAGGCGCAGAGGATGTATGGGTTAGAGATGCTTTCTGATATGAGATACTATGCCCCATATGATGCAATAGTTGTTGCCGTAAAACATAAGGAATTTTTGGAGCAAAGGGTTATAGACACTTATAAAGATATGGTAAGGAAAAACCCTGTGTTTATAGATGTGAGAGGGATATATGAAAAAAGAGATATTGAGTATCGAGGGTTTTTATACTGGAGGTTATAGATGAAAAAGGTACTACTGACAGGGGTTGCAGGTTTTATTGGCTCTTTTGTGGGAAGGAAACTTTTGGACAAAGGATACGAGGTGTTGGGGATAGATAACCTAAACACCTACTATGACCCACTTCTTAAAGAGAAAAGACTTGAATTGTTAAAAGGAAGAGATGGTTTTTCTTTCATTCGTGGAGATATCGAGGATTTTGAATTTGTATTTTCTGTGTTGGATAAAGAGAAACCTAATATAATAATAAATCTTGCCGCACGGGCAGGGGTAAGATACAGTATGGAAAACCCCTTTGTATACGTAACTACCAATACGCTTGGTACCCTTAATCTCCTTGAAGGAGCGAGGAGGTGTGGTATAGAGAAATTTGTACTTGCATCTACATCATCTCTTTATGCAGGTGAGGATATGCCATTTTCAGAGACCCTTTCTGTAAATAATCCTATATCTGTATATGCTGCTACAAAAAAGGGGGCAGAGGCTATATCGTATAGTTATCACTATCTTTATGATATTGATGTAACGATACTCCGTTATTTTACTGTATATGGACCTTTAGGAAGACCAGATATGAGTGTTTTTAGATTTATAAAATGGATAGATGAAGGTGCTTCTTTAATACTTTATGGGGATGGATCTCAGATGAGAGATTTTACCTATGTTGAAGATATAGCAGAAGGAACAATACATGGAATGAAAGGGCTTGGATATGAAATAATAAATTTGGGAGGGAATAGACCGTACAAACTCTCCTATATGATAGAACTTATTGAAAAGTATCTGGGAAAACTTGCAAAGATAGAGCATAAACCATTTCATAAGGCAGACCTTAAGGCCACATGGGCAGATATCGAAAAGGCAAAAACCCTCCTTGATTGGGAACCTAAGGTTTCATTGGAAGAGGGGATAAAAAGGACAGTAGATTGGTATATCCAAAATAGAGATTGGTTAAAGGATGTGAGTATAGAGGAGGGGGATAGGTAGTCCCCCCTCTCTTATTGTATACTATCCCTTTTTCTGTACATGTGGCATAAGCCATGATAAAAATGCATCTTGGCTTCTTGTCTGAATTGTAATCTTTCCAGGTCCTTCTAGTTCACATACCAACCCTTCTCCACTGAAGAGTGTAGACTTTAGGCCACCTACTTTTTTTACCTTATAACCTACTCCTTCTTCAAAAGATACCATATGTCCAGTATCTACAATATATTTTTCTCCTGGGCCTAGTGTAATCTCTTCAATTGCCCCATAACTTGATAAAAATACTACACCTTCTCCACTTATTTTTAATAAGAACAGCCCTTCTCGTGAGAAAAAAGTTTTTGCCCCACCCCATTTTGTATCTATAGTGATATTTGGGGTTGATGCGATATATGCACCGGATTGGGCATAGATAGTATTCCCATTTAGCTTGATATCGTGAATATCCCCTGGCAGAGAGGGTGCAAAACTTATCTGGCCATCTTTGGAGGCTGTAAATGTATTTATAAAGAAACTTTCCTTACCTAATACATTTCTTTTAAGGGCCCCCAAAAACCCCCCTTTCATCTTTGTCTCTATATCTATTCCATCAGATTTGCTTACCATGGCTCCTGTCTCTGATGATATAGCCTCTCCCTGTTTTAGGTCTACCTTTAGTAAAGAATAAGATGGTCTGTAAAGAATTTGATATTCCATATTTGGCTCCTTTTTATTTATCATTATAGCACACTATTTTTTAAATTTCTATAAAAACATCGTTAATTTTTTTATAAATATATGTTATAATATATTAGATTCCGGGGGAATTATATCTTTAAAAGGGAGGGGATTATGTCTAGGAGAAAGATTTTTATATCTTTATTTTTGATTACTTTCTTTCTGTTTCTTTCACTCACAGCCTCTTTTGCCGAGACTAATCCATTTTTAGATGGTTACAGGCATGGTGTAGAACATAGGTTAAATATTGTTAAATCACTATTGTGGAGGAGGGCAACTTTTGGACGAGTATTGTAAACCTTGTTTTCTAGTTATCATTATGAGAAAAGATACGACAGTGACTAATCCTACCCTCCTGTCATTGTGAGGAAGGGTGTCTTTTGCTCTGATGAGGCAATCTTTGGTACCCAAGACCCGTTTGTCCCCTCCTCACCGTCATTGCGAGGAGGGACGCTTTTTGTCCCGACGAAGCAATCTCTGGTGTCCAGAAACCATACGAACGAGGATGGGAAAACCCCAAAAAAATAGATTGCCACGCCTGCTTACGCAGGCTCGCAATGACGTGGAGGAAGTGTCATTGCGAGGAG
>CAYWXH010000039.1:0-13838 GCA_964462295.1 uncultured Atribacterota bacterium | reverse complement strand
ATCTTAAGGACTAGAACTTGTCCAGAGCTTTTTAAATTCCCATATATATCTTTGGGCAAGGGCCTTATTTTTTATAATTAATAAATTTTCCCTATTTTTGTGTTCTGCAGAGCTTGTCCAATTATATGAACCTGTTGCCAAAACTGTGCCATCTACAATCATAAATTTATTATGCATAAGACCTTTTCTTCTATCTATCCTTATACGTATGCCATTAGAACTTAAATATCGATATTTGGAGTATTTTTCCGTAAGTTGTGATTCATCCAGCAAAATCCTTATTGAAACATTCCGCTTCTTTGCACGAAGTATCGCCTGGGCCAAAGGCCGAGATGTAAAATAATACATAGCTACCAATATCTCATCTTTTGCACTATCTATAACACCTATTAGGGCATCTTGAGCACCCCCTTTAGGTGAAAAGTAAATCTTTACATCACGTTTTAATAGATGAATACCACCTTTTTGTAGATAATCAAGGACTTGATCTATATTAGGAAGACTCTGTACTCCAAGATAGAACAATACCGCAATAACTAAAATAAGGGTAAATATATATGAGTATCTTTTTGCATTTTTTCTCTTCATCTCAAAAACTCCATAAATATTCTATTTGAAACAAGTATTCCATCATCTGTAAGCCTCCAACCATTATTTGTCCTTTCCATATATCCCAAAGAGGAAAAGTAAGAAAACACATCACCAAATACATCACACGGGGAAACCCCAAATAATGAGAAAAATTCCCTACTAACAAGACCTCTTTTCGTTCTTAGCCTAAGTATTGCATACTCCCCCATCTTAGTATTTTTATCTATTCTATCATAAGACTCTATAGGTAGTTTCATGTTTAAAAGGGCATCTTTATATTTTTTAAAATCCGAAAAATTTGTATATCTTTCCCCATCCAAAAAAGAAGATGCAGAAACTCCTATTCCTATATAATCATCATATGTCCAATAGCCTAAATTATGGATGCTTTCATAGCCTGGGTATGAAAAGTTAGATATCTCATATCTTTCATATCCATGATCACGTAAAACTTCAACTCCTCTATTATACATATCCACATACTGTTCTTCATCTACAGGAGATAACTTCCCCTCTTCTAACCATTTCTTAAATAGTGTGCCCTCATCGAAAGAAAGCGCATATATAGAGATATGTTTGGGTTCAAATGCTATTGCCTTAATAAGAGTATCTTTCCATTTTTCTAAATCCTGTCCAGGGATCCCGTATATAAGATCAAAGGAGATATTCTCAAATTCTTCTTTCAAGATCTCTATAGCCTTAAAAGTTTGCATACTTTGATGAACCCTACCCAAAAAAGAAAGTGTCTTATCGTCAAAGGCCTGAATCCCAAGACTTACCCTATTAATCCCTATATTTTTCCATATACGAACCTTTTCTTTATCTACGCTTTCAGGGTTTGCCTCTATGGTAAATTCCAAAAGAGAAGAAAAATCTACATATCTTCTAAGGATCTCCCCCATCTTCTCTAACAAAGAGAGAGAAAGAAGAGAGGGTGTCCCTCCCCCTATGTATATCGTTAATGGGGCAAGTTTTAATCGTCTTTCATACAAAGAGAATTCTCGTTCTAAAAAGTCCAGATAAATATCCAGGAAAGTTTGCCCCTTCAACTCCCAAGATACAAAACTACAATAATTACATTTCTTTACACAAAAAGGGATATGGATATAGAGTCGTAAGTTATTTTTTCTCATCTGATATATCTAATACAGCAAGGAAGGCCTCCTGTGGTATCTCTATCCTACCTATCTTTTTCATCCTCTTTTTTCCTTCTTTTTGTTTTTCCAAAAGCTTTCTCTTTCTAGTAATATCCCCACCGTAGCACTTTGCAGTAACATCCTTTCTAAGTGCCTTTACTGTCTCTCTTGCTATAACCCTTTTTCCAATTGCTGCCTGGATTGAGACATCAAAAAGCTGCCTTGGGATTACCTTTCTTAATTTTTCGATAATCTTTCTTCCCCACATATATGCCTTATCTTTATGAATCATAAAACTCAACGCATCAACAGGTATACCATTTAACAAGATATCTATCTTTACAAGCTTTGAAGGTCTATATCCTATATACTCATAATCAAATGAGGCATACCCCCTGCTTCTTGATTTCAATCTATCATAAAAATCAATAATAATTTCATTTAGTGGAAGTTCATATTCTATAAGTACCTTTACTGCATCTAGATACTCCATATTTATAAATTTACCTCTCCTGTCATTTGCAAGCTCCATTAAAGGGCCTATAAAATCAGGAGGGGTTATAATGCTTGCTTTAATATATGGCTCTCTTATTTCTTCTATCTTTTCAGGAGAAGGAAGTTCTGATGGATTTTCTATATGGATTATTTCTCCCGTATTTAGGAGTATCTCATATACCACATTGGGGATAGTTTTTATAAGTTTTATACCAAACTCCCTTTCTAATCTTTCCTGGGTAATCTCCATATGCAAAAGTCCTAAAAATCCTACCCTAAAGCCAAAACCTAATGCCTCTGATACCTCTTGAGAATATACTAAAGAGGCATCGTTTAACTTAAGTTTAGAAAGGGCCTCTCTTAATTCTTCATAATCTCCACCCTCTAAAGGATAAAATCCGCAAAAAACCATGGGTTGTGCCCTTTTAAATCCAGGTACAGGTTTATCCACAGGATTGTGGGCAAGGGTTATAGTATCACCTACCAAAAACTCACCTATCTCCTTGATAGATGCAGCAAGATAACCCACTTCTCCTGCCTGAAGCTCATCTATTTTTTTATAACTTGGGGTAAAAATTCCTACCTCTGTTACCTCAAATTCCCTTCCTGTAGAGAATACTTTTATCTTATCTCCTGCCTTTACCCTACCATTAAAGATACGGATATATGCAAGTACCCCAAGGTAAGAATCATATACTGCATCAAATATGAGTGCAGCAAGCGGTTTGTCAGGATCTCCCTTTGGTGGAGGGATGCGCTCTACTATAGCGTCCAATACTTCCTGTACCCCTATACCCTCTTTGGCACTTGTAAGGATTATCTCTTCTTTAGGAATAAGAAAAGTATTCTCAATTTCTTCACTTACAAGTTCCACATCTGCACTTGGGAGGTCAATCTTATTAATAATGGGAATAATGGTAAGGCCTAACTCCATAGCCAGATGAGCGTTTGCCATAGTTTGTGCCTCAATCCCCTGTGTTGCATCTACCAACAAAAGGGCCCCTTCACATGCACTAAGGGAGCGAGACACCTCATAGGAGAAATCCACATGGCCCGGTGTATCTATAAGATTCAACTCATAATCTATACCATTTTTTTTATATATCATCCTAACAGGTTTTGCCTTTATAGTAATACCCTTTTCTCGTTCAAGGTCCATTCTATCAAGCACCTGTTCTACAAGTTTCCTTTTAGGTATTGTACCTGTTATCTCTAACAATCTATCTGCAAGGGTAGATTTGCCATGGTCAATATGTGCAATTATTGAAAAATTCCGTATATGTTTCATGATATCAGACACCTCTCTTAATTAAACTCACCAACATCTTTATCTCTGAGACCCCTATTATATATAGTAAGACAAAATAAAATACAAAAAATAGAAAGGAAGGTATGACAAAATTATACCAAAAATGATCCCCCATCATAAGTAAAAAGGTAACCCCTGTAATTATAACACAGACCCCGCTTACTTTTGAGAAAAAGATAATATAGTCTCCCAATTTTTCTATATATCCCTTTTTAAGTAAAAGATAAAAAAGTAACAAAAAATTAAAAATAGCCGAGATAGATGTAGCAAGGGCAAGACCTCTGTATGACATGAAAGATACGAGTAAAAAATTAAGCCCAATATTTAAAAGGACAGAAAGGGCATTTACTATAACTGGGGTCTTTCCATCTTTTGTAGAATAAAATACCCTATTTAAAAGATTATTAACACTAAAGAAAAAGATGCCTATCGAATAGTATTTTAGTGCCAAAGATGTCATATGGGCATTGTATGCTGTAAATACACCGTGTCTATACACAAGATTGACTACATTTTTAGAAAATAATATAAGATAGAATGAAAACGGCAAAAGGGCAATACCTATGCTCTTTATACCTAAAGATGTATACTCTTTAAACTCCTTCCAATTTTTTACACTCTCTGTTTTAGAGATATGGGGGAAAAATACAGAAGAAAGTGCCACTCCAAATACACCTATGGGGAATTGCATAAGTCTGTTTGCATAGTAGAGTGCAGAGATAGATCCCACCACGAGAAAGGAGGCAAAAATCCTATCTATTACAATGTTAAGCTGTGTTACGATTACAGCAAGAACAGATTTTCCAACAAGAGAAACTACTTTTTTAAAGTATCTATTTTTAAAGTTAAAATTCAAAGAAAAGGATATACCTATCTTTCTTATAAAATAAAATAGGGAGAGAAATTGAAAAATACCCCCTATGACTACACCTATAGCAAGTGCATAGATACCAATTATCTTCCAAAAAGATATAGCAAATACAATCATCGAGAGGTTTAACCACATGGGTGTAAGTGCAGGGAAGAAAAATTCCCCACAAGAATTTAATATGGCACCAAAAAATGCAGTAAGCGATATAAATAACATATATGGAAAAAGTATTCTAAGGATCTTTACTGCTTCTCCATAGATGTATGGATTCTGAGAAAATCCTGGAGCAAAACACCTAATAAGCAAAGGGGATATAAAAATACCTAAAACAGAAAGAAAAAGAAGGCTGAATAGCAAAAATGTAAAAACGACATCTAAAAACTCTTTCTTCTTCTTTTCATCCTTTAATACTTTAACATCTTCATAGATAGGAATAAAAGAATTGTGAAGTGCCCCTTCTCCTAGTAATTGTCTTATAAGATTGGGGATAGTATATGCAAGGAAAAAGGCATCTGTAGTTTTTCCCAATCCATATATAGAAGATATTACAACCTCTCGGACAAAACCAAGGATACGGCTAAAAAAAGTCGCAATAGCAAAAAGAAGGGTATTACCAGCTATTTCCTTATATTTTGACATCTAAATAGAGAGTATTTTGGAAAGCTCATAAAGGTTTGGATCTACCTTTCTCTTAAAAGAGACAGCTTCCTTTAGATCATAAACACGGAGCTTTCCATCCTTCCACCCTATAGCCTTATTTTTTTCTCCTCTCATAAGGGCCTCTACTGCAGCTGCCCCAAACTGACTTGCCATTATTCTATCAAGGTATGTAGGTGTACCTCCTCTCTGTATATGGCCAAGGACACTTATCCTTATTTCAAGTCCTGTCTTCTCAGTAATCAATGGGGCGATTCTTGAGGCCTTACCAACACCTTCTGCAAGTATAATTATATTGTGATTTTTTCCCCTTCTTATACCCTTTAGCAATCTCTCTGAAAGTTCATCTAGATCAAAGGGGATTTCAGGTATAAGAACCGCCTCTGCACCACAAGAGATACCAGACATAAGAGCCAAAAAACCTGCCTCTCTACCCATAACTTCTACTATAAAGGTGCGCTCATGAGATGTAGCAGTATCTCTAATTTTGTCTACCGCATCTATTATAGTATTAAGTGCTGTATCATATCCTATTGTATATTCCGTACCTGCGATATCATTATCAATGGTCCCTGGAACACCTACAACATTTACCCCATATTCAGAAAGGTCCATTGCTCCATGATAGGAACCATCTCCCCCTATTACCACAAGGGCATCTATTCCATACCTTTTAATGGTTTCCATAGCTTTTAGTTTTCCCTCATGTGTCATAAAGAATTTGGAACGTGCAGTATGGAGGATGGTGCCACCCCTTTGAATTATCCCACCAACAGAGGCAGGGGTCATCTCTATAACTTGACCCTCCATAAGCCCTACATATCCATGCTCTATACCATATACAGTAAGACCGTGATAAATACCCTTTCTCACCACTGCCCTTATTGCAGGATTCATTCCTGGTGCATCTCCTCCACTGGTCAATACCCCTATTGTTTTAAGCATTTACTGATACACCTCCCTGAAAGATTACTCTGTCTGGCCCCAAAATATTGGTTATCTCAGAAAAAAATTCATCTGTAGCATCTATAGAAAGATCTTCTGGTAACTCGTGAATTATTATTTTATTCGGATAATTGTATCTTAGATATACCCTATTTTTTCCTCTGCGAGAAAGGAAAAGCTTCTTAAGTTGTTTCAACTTTTCTACAGAATCTATTTGGGGTTCTACATCTATATACACAGGTGTTTTTGACATCTTCTTTGCATCTTGTAAGCGTTTTATATCAAGTGCAATAATTTTTGCATTTCCCTCTTCTTGCTTATCAAGCCTACCCTTTATTATCACAATTTTATCTTTTTCCAGAAGCTCCTTTGCCTTATCATAAAGGTCAGGGAAAACTATAACTTCTCCACTGCCGCTTAAATCTTCCACTGTCAAAAATACCATAGGTTTACCCTTTCTTGTAATCTTTTTCTTTACTTCATTTATAATAACACCTATTGTCACAATAGATTCATTTTCCATTTCAGGCAATTTTTTAACATATGCATTTATCTTATCTTCTATCTCCTCCTCTACATCAGAAAGTGGGTGACCACTTATATAGAATCCCAATACCTCTTTTTCAAAGGAGAGGAGTTCCCTTTGGGTGAATTTTTGCTCTTCCTCATCCTCTTCCTTAGATGATTGGACAAGAGAATCAAGGGTAGTACCAAAAAGTGTCTTTTGTTTACCCAAAATACCTTTTTTCTTCTTTTTAGAAAGGAACTTGTCTAATCGTAAAAGAAGTTTTCCTCTCTCTTCTTTTAGGGAATCAAAGGCCCCTGCCTTTATAAGGCTTTCATATACTTTCTTATTTATAAGACGAGAATCTGAAACCCTGTTATAAAAATCCTCAAAAGATGTAAATTTTCCATTTTCTTCTCTCTCTTTTATAATCTCCAGTACAGCCTTTTCTCCTACATTTTTAATAGCAGATAATCCAAAACGAATGTTCTTACCACTTTGAGTAAAAGTGCTAAAACTCTCATTTATATCTGGCAAAAGGATATCTATACCTATTCTTTTACATTCTCGCATATAATTTGCAAGTTTATCCTCATCTCCCATAACACTGGAAAGTACAGCCGCCATATACTCTACAGGATAATGGGCCTTAAGATAGGCAGTTTGATAAGATATAAATGCATATGCAGTACTGTGAGATTTATTAAAACCATACCCTGCAAAATAATCTATAAGGTCAAATATTCTATTGGCAACCTCTTCAGATACTCCATTTTTCTTTGCACCCTCTACAAACTTAGTTCTCTGCTCTCTCATTACCTCGGGGATCTTTTTCCCCATTGCTCGTCTTAAGATATCTGCCTCACCTAAGGTAAATCCTGAAAGCACACTTGCAATCTGCATAACCTGTTCCTGGTACAAAATAACACCATATGTAGGTTTCAATATCTCCTTTAGTGAAGGATGAGGGTACTTTATCTCTACCCTACCATGCTTTCTCTCGATAAAGTCATTCACCATTCCACTACCCATTGGACCAGGACGATATAGTGCAAGTACTGCTATGAGGTCTTCAAATACATTAGGGGCAATGCCCCGCAGCACATCTTGCATTCCACTACTTTCAAGTTGGAACACACCTACAGTCTCTCCCTTTGAAAGGAGCTTGTAGACCTCAGGGTCATCAAGGGGGATATTGCTCATATCTAATTTTATCCCCTTAGATCTCTCTATATTTTTTACAGCATTTCCTATAACAGTAAGGGTCCTAAGGCCCAAAAAATCCATTTTTAAAAGTCCAAGTTTTTCTAAAATCTTCATATCATATTGGGTCACTATCTCCCCTTGATCCATCTTTTGTAAAGGCACATGTTCTACTAATGGATCCCGAGATATAACAACACCTGCAGCATGAATAGAGGCATGTCTTGCAAGTCCTTCAAGCTTCATAGATATATCCATAAGTTTTTTTACTTGGGCATCTTTTTGGATAAGTTTCTTTAGGTCTTCTTCTATCTCTATTGCCTCTTTTAGTGTCACCTGCCCCTGTGGAATCATCTTTGCTATCTTATCCACTTCTCCGTAACTCATGCCCAGAGAACGACCCACATCTCTTACCACAGCACGTGCATTCATTCGTCCAAAAGTAACGATTTGTGCTACATGATCATGACCATACTTCTCGGCAACATACTCTATTACCTCTCCCCTTCTCTCAAAACATATATCTACATCGATATCAGGCATACTCACACGTTCAGGGTTCAAAAAGCGCTCAAATAGGAGGTTATACTTTAAGGGGTCAATATCTGTAATACCCAAACAATAAGAAACAAGACTTCCTGCAGCAGAGCCCCTCCCCGGCCCTACAGGAATACCTTTATTTTTTGCATAATTTATAAAATCTTGCACAATTAAGAAGTAGGCCTCATATCCCATTTTAGAGATGATATCAAGCTCGTATTCAAATCTCTTCCTTATATCTGGTGTAATATCTTTGTATCTTTTTTTAAGTCCATCTTCTGCCAATTTTTTAAAATAAGTATTTACTGTATAACCCTCTGGTACCTCAAAGTGAGGAAAATGAAACTTTCCAAACTCAAATTCAAGGTTGCACTTTTCTGCGATCTCTTTAGTATTTGTAAGGACCTCTGGGATATCGCCAAACACTTCCATCATTTCTTCAGTAGATTTAAAATAAAACTGGTCTGATGAGAATCTCATTCTTTTTGGGTCATCTAAATTTGTTGCAGTTTGAATACAGAGAAGAATATCATGGGCTATGTGATCCTCTTCTTTTAGATAATGTACATCATTTGTAGCAACAACCTTTATATCTAGGTCTTTTCCAATTTTAAGTAAGGTAGGATTTATCTTTTTTTGTTCAGGGAGTCCATGGTCTTGAATCTCAAGATAAAAATCTTCTCCCACCAGCTCCTTATACCATCTTGCTACATCATATGCCTTCTCGATTTCTCCGTTTAATATAAGCTGGGGTATCTCTCCCTTTAAACATCCAGATAGAATTACAAGGCCCTCATGATGTTTAGATAATAAGTCCTTATCTATTCTTGGTTTATAATAAAAGCCATCAATTTGGGCAACAGATGAAAGCTTTAAAAGATTCTTATAACCTACCTCATCTTTTGCAAGTAAAGTAAGATGGTATGATTTAACCTTTGCTTTTGATTCTTTTTCGTAAAGAGACTTAGGGGCCACATAAGTTTCAAGTCCTATTATAGGTTTTATGCCTTCCTTTTTTGCCTTATCATAAAAATCTATAACCCCATACATTACACCGTGGTCTGTTATCGCTACTGCCTCCATACCGTATTCCTTGGCTGTTTTCACCATATCTTTTATACGGCATGAACCATCTAACAGACTATATTCAGTATGATTATGAAGATGTACAAAATCACTATTTGTCATCTTTCACCCTCTTTTCAAGCTCTTCTGTCAATACTTTTCTAACAACTTGGGGATTTGCCCTCCCCCTTGTTTCCCTCATAACTTGCCCTATTAAGAAATTAAATGCATTCTTTTTTCCTTTTTTATAATCTTTTAAAGATTTTGGATTATTATCTATAACTTTATTTATAATACTTCTTATATCAGATTCATCTGTGATCTGAGTAAGACCCTCTTCTTTCATTATAGTCTCTGGATCTCTTTTATCCTTCATCATCTTTTCAAAAATCTCTTTACCTAACTTTCCTGTTATCGTACCATCTTCAACCATTTTTACAAGTTTTGCAATACGAAGAGGTTCGATAGGAGAGTTATCTATAGAGATTCCTTCTTTGTTTAGGTAACCCAAAAGTTCCCCCATAATCCAGTTACTTAATGGCTTAGGATTATTATAATGGCTTACAGCCTCTTCATAATAATCACCCAACTCTTTACTACTTGCAAGTACATAGGCATCATAAGGGGGAAGCCCGAACTCCTCTCTATACTTCTTTCTTCTTTGTTCCGGAACTTGGGGCATATGATCCCTTAATTTATTTATAAAATCATCATCCAAGATAAGAGGTGGCAAGTCAGGTTCGGGGAAGTACCTATAATCACTTGCCTCTTCTTTTCCCCTCATAGAAGTAGTAATACCATTTGCCTCATCAAAATGACGAGTCTCTTGTACTATTGGCTCCCCATTTTCTATAGCCCTTATCTGTCTTTCTGCCTCATACTCCAATGCACGTTTTACAGAACGGAAAGAATTTAGATTCTTAATCTCAACCTTTACTCCTAACTTTTCCTCACCTTTTGGCCTTACAGAGATATTTGCATCACACCTTAGAGAACCTTCTTCCATATTCCCATCACATACACCTAAGTATCTTACAATATTTCTAAGTTCTGTAAGAAAAAGCCTCGCACCCTCAGGTGAGCGAATATCGGGTTGGGTTACTATTTCCAAAAGGGGCACACCTGCTCTGTTATAATCTACAAATGAATGCCCCCCTTCATGTATAAGCTTTCCTGCATCCTCTTCCATATGGACCCTTACAAGGTTAACTTTTTCCTCTCTTCCATCTTTTGTAATAAAACTTATATAACCACCTACTCCTATAGGAATATCGTATTGAGAAATCTGATAGGCCTTGGGCAAATCAGGGTAAAAGTAGTTTTTTCTATGAAATCTTGAGTATTTATTTACATCACAATGAAATGCAAGGGCAGTAGTTACAGCATATTCTAATGCCTTTCCATTCATAACAGGTAGAGAACCTGGAAGGCCCAAACAAACAGGGCATATATTCGTATTTGGCTCTTTCCCTATATATTCTGTACTACAAGAGCAGAACATTTTTGATTCTGTAAGTAATTGTATATGTATCTCCAAACCTATGACAATTTCATATTCCATGATATTTCTCCTTTATTTTCAAACTATCTTTGGTAATTTTTGGAAAAATTTATTGTTTTCCTCTAATACCTTTCCCACCTTATAAAGTAAGTCTTCCCTAAAGTGAGGGGCTATTATTTGAACCCCTACAGGAAGTTTTTTCTTATCCATTCCACCAGGAACTACAAGTGCAGGAAGACCTGCAAGATTTACAGGTATAGTAAGGATATCACTTAAATACATAGAAAGTGGATCTTCCACCTTTTCCCCCAACTTAAATGCGGTAGTAGGAGATGCAGGTGTAATAAGTACATCTACTTCCTTAAATACCTTGTTAAAATCTTCTATAATAAGTGTTCTTACCTTTTGAGCCTTAAGATAATAGGCATCATAATATCCCGAAGAAAGTGCATAGGTTCCAAGCATTATTCTTCTCTTTACTTCTTCTCCAAACCCATAAGACCTTGTTTTTTTATACATATCTATGAGGTTTTCATACTCTTTTGCCCTAAAACCATACTGCACTCCATCATAGCGAGCCAGGTTTGAACTCGCCTCAGCAGTTGCAATAAGGTAATATGTAGGAAGTGCATATTTTGTATGAGGAAGAGAGACCTCTATTATATCTTTTACCTCATTTGAAAGCATTTTAATACTATCTTTTACTATATCTCTTACCTCTTGTTCTATTCCTTCTCCAAAATATTCTTTTGGTATTCCGATTTTCAAATTCTTCATATCTATCTTTTCAATATTTAAGTCATAGGATTCTTGTACAGAGGTAGAGTCCATAGGGTCATAACCATCTATTACAGAAAGCACATCAAATACTGTATCAACCCTCCTTGCAAATGGTCCAATTTGATCAAGACTTGATGCAAATGCTACAAGTCCATATCGCGAAACCCTACCATATGTAGGTTTCAACCCTACAGTCCCTGTAAAAGAGGCAGGCTGTCTAATAGACCCTCCTGTATCAGAACCAAGAGAAAAAATAGCCTCACCTGCAGCGACAGATGCAGCAGAACCCCCGCTTGAACCACCAGGAACCCTCTCTGGATCCCAAGGATTTCTAGTAGGGCCAAAAGCGGAATTCTCTGTGGATGAGCCCATAGCAAATTCATCCATATTTGCCTTACCTATGATTATTGCCCCTGCCTCTTCTAATCTTTCAACAGAGGTTGCTGTATAAGGAGGGATAAAACCCTTTAAAATTTTTGATGCACATGTAGTCTCTTTACCAGCTATTACCATATTATCTTTTATTGCAACAGGAATTCCATAGAGCAAGGAGCTAGCTTTTTCCATATCTTTTTGGAGTTCTTCTGCCTTTTTATAGGCCTCCTCTTTATATAGATCCAAAAAGGCATGAATAGTTTCTTCTTGTTTTTCTATATTAGCAAATACATAATCTAAAAGTTCTGAAATAGAGAGCTCCCTATTAACTAAGAGTCCATGTAATTCATCTATTGTAAGTGTTTCGTATCTCATAATGCCTCCTTAAAATACCTTATCCACCACAAAAAACCCATCTTTAGATAATGGGGCGTGGTCTAAAATCTCTTCCCTTTTTATAGATTGACCTACTTTGTCTTCTCTTCTTGGAAGGGGGATAGATACTGCATGTGCAGTAGGTTCTACCCCTTCTGTATCAAGGGCTTGAAGCTCTTGAAAATAAGATAAAATAGCATCCAATTCTCTTTTAAACTTCTCTATGTCCTTATCATCAAGCTCTAATCTAGAAAGATTCGCAATATGCCTTATCTCTTTTTCTGTTATATTGGAAGACATCTCTTTCCTCCTTGTATATAGTATATTGTAAATTATATCACAACAAGAGAAGGGTGGACAAGGGAAGAATAATAAAAAAGGGGCAAATCTTTATTGATTTGCCCCTTTTTTATTAAAAATTTGCCTTTACTATATTATCCATATATAAGAGAAAAACTATTCAAAATCTTTTCCTTCATTTCTCGTAATTTTTCTACATAATCACTTGAAATATCTTCGGGCATAACAAAGACAAGTGTAAATCCTTTATTCATATCCTCTAACTTATACGTAAAATAATATTCTTCCACATATTGGGTTTTTTCATTATCCATATATTTGTAATTTCTCAAATAACCCTTTAATTCATTATCTTTTACAAATTTTTCAAATCTTGTCTCTTTATAATCTTTTAGATTTTTAGATAACCATTTACCCGAAGATTTGGCGTATTCTTCTGTATCCATATCTGGAGAAAGTTTGTGAACAAGTACCTGTATCCAAACACCTTTCCCATCTCCTACCTCAAATACCATATCTTCCTTAGAGGGGTAAAGCTTCCAATTAGCAGGGTATTTTATGAGAAAATCACTATCAGGAGATGTAAATTCCTTAAAAGAAAATGTAGGTTTTGCAATCTTTATTCCGCTTACTAGACTTTTAAACAAGGGAATTAATCCATCAAGTTCTCCCTTAGGTACATCCAAAAGTACAATATAAAAATTATCATTATCTTTAAAATAAAATTCTGCCACTTCATACACACTATCTTTATAGGTATATGTATATATCCTTATATTTCCTGTATAATCACCTATCTTCTCCCCTTCATCTACATCTACTTCTTTGTAATTTTCATAATTTTTCTCAAGCCAATCCCCTTGAGATTTTGTATACTCGGAAAGTGTTTCATCAGGCCCTGCCTTATATCTATATATCTCATATAAATAGTCATCTGGACTCTCTGCCTTAAAAATAATACCCTTTGTTGTATCAACCTTTCCCACTTTCCAACCATCAGGATACAAAACAGTAATTCCCATACTATCCACGGAGAATGGAAGAAGTTTATATTCAACCTCATTCAAATTTCTTCCTGCAAAAGCCCCTCCACTTAAAATAAGTACCATAAAGATACTTAAAAGCGATAAATAAAAAAACATATGTTTTTTCATAAAAATATCCCTCCTTCAAAATTTTTTCTTATTATA
>CAYWXH010000038.1:0-14549 GCA_964462295.1 uncultured Atribacterota bacterium | reverse complement strand
GCATCTCCATAGAAAGACGATTAAGCGATGCTTGGGTACTTCTTATAAACTCATCCAATACATCTTCTAATCGAGATGTTCTATATTCTAAAGTAGCTACTCTATCTTCAAGTTCATACATAGAATCCCTCCTGCCATTCTTTAACTAAAGTATAGTACTAAAATTATAAAAAGTCAATATATCTTACAATTTTAGGTATTCTGAAAGCTCTTTCCAGATGGAAAAATCAGGGATCAATATATGGGCATATGCATCTAAAAGTCGTTTTATTTTTTTAGGATTCCAACCACCCTCTGCTCTCTCATAAGATGCCACACCTACACCTATTCCTCCATGTTCTCTTGCACTTTTTATCTCCACAGGTCCATCTCCAAATACCAAAAGTTCAGGTCCTTTTAGTCCATTGCCTTCTATTATATCTCTCATCACTTTATGTTTAGAGTATTTTTCCATATCATCCAATGAACCATATATCCCCCCCGTAAAATACTTTGCCACATCTAAAAACTCTGCCTCTTTTAAGACATCTTCCCTATCTGTGCCTGATGCAAGATACAGTGTATATCCTCTATTATAGAGAAATGTCAAAAATTCCCTGATACCTTTTATAAGATAGTATTCTTTTGATACCTCTTCTCTTACAACCCTTTCCATTCTCTCCTTTACAAGGGCGAGAATCCTCTCTCTATACAGTTTTTTATAATAATGTGCATCCCTTATTTTATCAGGTGAGATATATCCAAATTCTTTTACCATATCAATAAGTCCTTCCATCTGAAGGATGGTCTGTACACCTGTGGTCTTTTCTATAAATTCATCCACCTTTTTTTCTACCTCTGGATCCCCCTTACCATCTGTGATAATATCAACCATAAGAGGGGCCATTATCTTCTCCCATCCTTCACGAAGGGTGGATACTGTACCATCAAAATCAAAGACTATATGTTTTACCTTTCCCTTCTCTATTACAGGCCTTACAATATCTATATCAGGATGTATTACATCTATATGGGGTAAATCTTCCCAATGTTTCTTCACATCCTCAGGTTTTACCTTTCCTGTCTTCTCTTGAGAGACAGAGATAGCAGCTACAATGTTTGCAAATTTTGCAGAAAATATAGGATCCCCTGTTGCCAAAAGAGAAAGGGTAAGTGCAGATATAGTTGCATCCCCTGCCCCTGTTATATCCAAAGGTTTTACCTTTTTGGTAGGGACAATAGTAAGTTTTTCCCCATTTGTATATAAGATGCCCCTATCTGAGAGGGTAATAAAAAGTGGTGCACCTATCTTTTTAGAGACATCTTTTGAATATCTTTTTATAAAACTTAGAACCTCCCGTGGCCTTTCATCTGTCTTAAATAGGTTATTATAAAGAAGTACGAATTCTTTTTCATTTGGCTTTAAAATCATATTTTTATAAAGATGGGCCCGTAACCTTGAATCTACGATAAAAAGCTTACTAGGATATTTATCTTTTTGATGCTGCAAAAGTTTTCGCACTCTATCTGTTACTACCCCTGGGGTAGGAGTCTCTTTCTGATCCTCTATGATTACAGCATCTACAACAGGGACAAGGCGCTTTAATTTATCCAAAATCATATCTTCTGCATCATTGGATATAGGGGTCTTCTCTATAAAATCAATTCTCCCTTTATCCTCTTTTTTCGTATCTATATTAACAAGTTTTGTATATGTAAATGTCATCTTTCCTACATCTTCCACTACACACGATTTAGGGAGCTTATATTCGTTCCATAATACCTCTTTTAAGTCTTTTCCAAAACCATCATCACCACATACACTTATAAGATATGTACGACTCCCAAGAAGAGATACATTTTTTGCAACATTTCCCGCTGCCCCTGGCCAATACTCCTTCTTTATACAAACTGTATTTGAGATACCTGTCTCTCTACTTGGCTCAGACAAATTTGGATCATAAAAAGAGTACAAATCCAAAGAGACATCCCCTACCACAAGTATCTTAAATTGCCGAAACCTCTCAAGTATCTTAGAAATATCCATTCTTATATCATCTCCTTTATCATCTTATACAAAGAAGGGATGGTATCTTTATGATTCCCCTGTATATAATACCCTTTTCCTACAAAAGACTCTGGGATACGGGTTACGATAGATTTTATATCACGGAAGTAATAGGTATATGTACTATCATCTCGTATATCAGATAAATTAGCAGGTCGTAGGTCAAAATCGGCAGTTACTATGCCCTTTGGAGTCTTTCCTATATTTGCTGCCATGGAAAATGCCTTAAGATAGACCTCTACCATAATAACAGCAGAACCTGTAAGAAGACATACACCACCTTCTGTAAGCTTGGTGATATATGATGCAAATATACCGAAATCTCGCCCACTTGTTCCACCTATTGCCTCAGGGTCAAATTCTGGGTGCATATGGTGTATATCATTCCCTATAGCTACATGCACAGTAAGAGGTATCCCAAGGGTGTAAAGATTATAAATTACAGAGGCCTCCGGATAACTAAACTCTACATTCTCCCCTATAAAAAGCTCTCCCTTTATAAACCTTCCAAGTGTCTCTCCATAGCCTAGAGAAAGCTCATTACCCACCTTAAGGGCCTTATTTAAATAACGGCCTGTCTCATAGGCAAAGCCAAATTCCCCTGTGGATAGGGCATTTGGGACATTCTCTGATGTCTCCCCAAATAGGGAAAGCTCAAAATCGTGTATGGTAAATGCACCATTTACACCTACAATATCTATTAATCCATCTTTTGCAAGGTCTGAAATAATAGGGCCCATACCGTTTTTTATAATATGTGCACCTGATGCCCATATAACGGGATGACCCTTTTTCTTTGCATCTACAATAGATGCCGCCACTTCTCTTAGCTCTTTCGTATCGTACCTAAGAGGTTTATCCAATATATCTTTTGGGTTTACAAGGTCCCCTATTTTTACCTTATTGGGTCTTTTTGATAAAGGGTATCTTCTTATTTTTGTAAAATCAAATATCTCATATCTACCTTTATATTCCATTTTTATCTCCATAGAGCCTCTCTTCTAAAAATTCACATAGGATATGAATAATCATAATATGGACCTCTTGAATCCTTGGAGTATCCAAAGATGGCACACAGAGACAGATATCTGTATGGTCTCTCATCTTTCCTCCGCTCTCACCTGAGAGACCTATCGTATAGATCCCCATCTCTTTTGCCACCTTAAGCCCTTCTATGATGTTTTTTGAATTACCCGATGTACTTATTGCGATAAATATATCACCCTTTTTACCAAGCCCCTCTATCTGTCTTTTGAATACATACCTAAAATCATAATCATTTCCGATCTCTGTAAGAATAGAGGGATTTGATGGAAGGGCGATAGCAGGTATAGGTTCCCTCTCTTTATAAAACCTGCCAATAAGCTCTGCAGACATATGAAGGGCATCTGCTGTACTACCACCATTTCCTGCGATAAGTATCTTACCACCCTCTTTTATGGTAGCTTCCATCTTAGAGACGATATTCTCCAATTTTTTATAATTTTCTTCAAAAAATCTATCTACCACCTCTATATGTTTTTCTCTTATCTTCTTAATCCTACTTCTCATCTGGTCCTCCAATTATGTTTAAAATTTGTTAATATTATATCATAAATTTTTAGGATATGAATTCTTTTTTCAACTTTTTAGCCAAAATATGTGCACTTCTTATAGGAATAGGTATCCTGTAGCCATCAATAAAACCCAAGACAATATCCTTTAGGGCATCTATCCCTACAAGATGTCCTGGTGAGACCCAAAGGGGCCTTGTATCTTGCCTAGTTCTAAGTATTATTCCTGCCTTTTTACCATTTGTATACAAAAAAGAATAGGAACCAACCTTTCTATCTGGTAAAATCACATTCTCCCTTGGACCATCTTTGGCACATCCTATAGTAGGGACCCCTGTCATAAGACCAATATGTGATGCAAGTCCTACTCCTCGTGGATGAAATATACCATGTCCATCTACCATAATAAGATCTACAGCTTTCCTAATGGATTCGGGGATCTTTTCCCAACATCTTATAAAACCTATTCCCTCTCTGAATGCAAAAAGCCCAAAAACATACGGAAACCATACCTTATCTATACTGTAAAAAAATTCCCTTTGTAAAAAACTACTTCCATTTTTTTCAAAAACAACACACATAGATATAGAAAACTCTCCCTCTGAAAGAGCAACATAAGCTGCATCAAAACCCAATACCAAAGATGTTTTTGGGATACCAAAAATTATAAGCTGTGAGGCAAGCTCTCTTTGAAATTTCAGGGCCTTCTCAAAATCACGATCTTTAGCAATTTCTATAGTTTTTCTTATAATTTCATTCATATAAAAATTATACTACTTGACAATAAATATTCAATAAGTTATTATTTAAAAAATCACATAAAGGGGTGAAGGAGATGGATGATAAAAAAATAAAACTATATGATACAACCCTAAGAGATGGAAGCCAAGGGAGGATGGTACAGTTTTCAAGTATTGACAAGATTCGCATAGCAAAGGCCCTGGATGATTTTGGCATAGATTATATAGAAGGTGGGTGGCCAGGTTCTAATCCAAAGGATATGGAATTTTTTAAGATGGCCCAAAACGAAGAGTTCCAACATGCAAAGATTGCCGCATTTGGGTCCACAAGAAGGCCTAACATTACTCCTGAAGAGGATACAAATCTTAATGCACTTATTGAGGCAAACACCCCTGTGGTAACGATCTTTGGAAAATCCTGGGATCTTCATGTAACAGATGCCTTAAAGACTTCATTGGAAGAAAACCTTAGTATGATCGAATCTTCTATAAAATTCCTAAAATCCAAGGGGAAAGAGGTTATATATGACGCGGAACACTTTTTCGATGGATATAAAAATAACCCAGGTTATGCCATAAAGACTTTAGAGGCAACACTCTCTGGTGGTGTGGATACTATAGTCCTTGCAGATACAAATGGGGGAACACTTCCCTGGGAACTTTTAAAGATTATAGAAGAGGTAAAGGGTGCGCTCGGAATAGAAACCTTAGGAATACATGCCCACAATGATAGTGATATGGCTGTGGTAAATTCCCTAATAGGTGTGGGAAAGGGTATAGTACATATACAAGGTACAATAAATGGATATGGTGAAAGAACTGGGAATGCAAACCTATGTTCCATTATCCCAAACCTAATCATAAAAATGGGATATGATGCATATTGTAAAGAAAATCTACATAAACTTACAGAGCTTTCCAAATTTGTAAGTGAACTTGCAAATCTTCCACACAATCCATACCTCCCATTTGTGGGAGAAAATGCATTCTCCCATAAGGGTGGTATACATGTAAGTGCGGTTATGAAAAACCCCACCACTTATGAACATATAAACCCAGAGCTTGTAGGAAACAGAAGAAATATCTTGGTATCAGAACTATCTGGAAAGAGCAATATATTGTATAAGGCAAAGGAGATGAATATAAACCTTCCAGAAAATGATGTAGTAATAAGGGAGATCGTAAATAAGATAAAAGAGCTCGAAAATAAGGGGTATCAATTTGAAGCAGCATCTGGATCCTTTGAGCTTCTTATAAGAAAGCTTTTAGGCAAATATCCTGAATTTTTCAAGGTACTTGGATACAGGGTAATAGTAGAGAAATTGGGAGAGGATAGTGAACTTATCTCAGAGGCAACAGTTAAATTCAAGATAGATGATAATATAATACTTACAGTGGCAGAGGGCAATGGTCCTGTAAATGCTCTGGATAAAGCACTTAGGAAGGGACTTGTAAGCTTCTATCCTGCACTTAAATTCATAGAACTTGTAGATTATAAGGTAAGAGTACTTCAGACAGACCATGGTACAGGCTCAAGAGTAAGGGTCCTTATAGAAAACAGGGGGATAAATAGGAGCTGGGGTACTATCGGAGTATCTGAAAATATCATTGAGGCAAGTTTTGATGCCCTAAAAGATAGTATCATCTATGGACTACTAAAAGGTGTATGATTTTTTAAGATACATACTTGTAAAAATTTCGAAATAAAGATATAATAGATATTGAAAAATACCGAAAAAGGAGGTTTTATACATGAAGAGTTACGAAATAGTCGTAATAGGAGGTAGTGCCGGGGGTTTCACCGCTGCTATGACTGCAAGAAGACAGTATCCGGACAAGGACATATTAGTAATAAGAAAAGATGAAAAAGCACTTGTTCCCTGTGGAATACCTTACATATTCGGGACCCTCTCTTCTATTGACGAGAATGTAATGGGAGATGGGATGTATGCCAAAAGTAACTTGGATCTCATTATAGATGAAGTAACAGATATAGATAGAGGTGCACAGGTAATATCTACAAAAAATGAAGGTGAAATAAAGTATGAAAAACTAGTCCTTGCGCCAGGATCTAAACCACTTACACCCCCCATAAAGGGAATTGATAAAAAGGGTGTATTTTCTGTAAGAAAAGACTACTACTATCTTCAAGGTCTAAAGGAAGAGCTAGAAAAGGTAGAAAGGGTAGCAATAATAGGTGGAGGTTTTATTGGTGTAGAGTTTGCAGATGAAATAAGGAAAAGGGGGAAAGAGGTTTCTATTATAGAGATGCTTCCCCATTGTCTTATGATTGCATTTGATGAGGATATAAGCATAAGGGCAGAAAAACTCCTCGAACAAAATGGGGTAAAAATCTACACAAATGAAAAGGTCGTAGAGTTTGGAGGAGTAGATAGGGTAGATAAAGTCATATTGGCAAGCGGAAAAGAGATAGAGACCGATCTTGTTATTGTAGCCATCGGGGCACTACCAAATACTGATCTTGCAGAAAAAATCGGTCTTGAGCTTGGCCCTACAAAGGCTATTGCTGTAGATAGATATATGAGAACAAGTGACCCAAACATATTCTCCGCAGGAGATTGTGCAGAGAAGGTCTCATTCTTTGACGGAAAACCATCCAAACTAAGACTTGCATCTATCGCAACAATGGAGGCACGTATTGCAGGAGCTAACCTCTTTGGTGTACATAGGATGAATATGGGAACATTGGGGGTATTTTCCACAGTAGTGGATGATACCGCATTTGCACTTGCAGGTCTTTCTGAACATGCGGCAAAAGAAAAAGGATACAATGTTGTAATTGGCGAGGCAGAGTCTGTAAATCGCCATCCTGGTTCTATGCCTGGTGCAGAGAAATTAAGTGTACGTCTTATATTCGAAAAGGGGAGCAAGATCCTTATAGGTGGAGAGGTAGTAGGTGCCAAGGGTTCAGCAGAGGTTGTAAATATACTAAGTGCCCTTATACAGCAAAGGGTACCTGCATATGAAATCGCTACATTCCAGATGGGCACACATCCTGCACTTACTGCATCACCTGTAGGATACCAGCTTGTTACAGCAGCAGAAATAGCACTTAGAAAATAATTTTTAAAAAAACATAGATTTTATCAAATTAATTCTTGACAAAAGAGGGGGGAGGGGCTATAATAATATTGTAACTTGTATATATAACTATATATAAGGATATATAAATTATGATAAACATACCAAAACCTCCCTACAAAATAATAAAAGAATACCTTTTGGAAAATATTAAAACAGGCAAATATGCCCCTGGAGAGAAAATTGAATCTGAAAATAGGCTTGCCGAGATCTTTGGGGTAAGTAGATTAACAGCGAGAAAAGCAGTAAGTGAGCTTGTGCAGGAAGGTTACTTTGTAAGGGTACAAGGTATGGGGACTTTTGTCTCTCACCTCTCTATAGGAGGAAGAAAACCCACTTACATAGGAGTAGTAGTAAAAGGGACAGACGGTGCACGGGGTCAGGCAATCCTATCTGGTATATTAAAAGGCCTTTATAGGGAATTTATATATCCTATTACAGCTCCTTTGGGTGATGACAACTTAGAGGCTGAAAAAGAGGTATTAGGGGAACTTCTAAAACACGATATTCAGGGTCTTATATTTGATCCATTTGAAAGGTCTATCGAGAATGAAAAATTAATAAAACTTATAGCCACAGATTTTCCCGTAGTCTTTGTAGATAGAGAAATAGGAAATCTCGGTGTTCCTGCAGTAAGTTCTAATAATTTTTCAGGAGGGAAAAAGCTTGGAAAACACTTAAAGGAACATGGGGTAAAGAAGGTAGCATTTGTCACACATGAACCGTTAGAGGTAAAGAAGATACAAGATAGGTTTGAAGGTTTTACTAAAGGTTTTGGGGCATCTCCTGAGGTTTTTTATATAAAAGAAGATCCAAACATTTATCATCCAGCAAATAGAACACTATTCATAACAGCTATCAAAAAAATTATAAAAGGGAACTTTGATGGTATCTTTTTCTCTCATGACCTTATAGCCATATCAGGGATAACACTACTTTTTCAAATGGGAAAAAGAGTGCCAGATGATATAAAAGTCGTAGGTTTTGATAATAAAAAAATTGGTGCTTTCACCTTTCCTACCCTTACAACTATTAAACAAGATTTTACAAAGATTGGGGAGATGGCAGCATTTTACATTGCAAAAATGGTACAAAGAAAGTCAGTTTTGAAGTTAGACCATATTCCAGTAGAGCTTATTATCAGGGAATCATGTGGTTGTAAAAGGGGAGAGATCCCCTTAAAATAAAATAAAGGAGGTTGAGTTGTTATGAAAAGAATATTTGTTTTTGGTTTAGCACTCCTCATTTTGATCACTTTATCTTCTGTAGGATTTGCTGGTGAAAAGAAGCTTATATTTACATCTACACAGCTTGTACCCGCAGCAGAAAAAGAGTTTGTCGTAGGTACTTTACTTAAAGAATTCACAAAGGAAAGCAATATCCCTGTAGAATTTGTAGGAATAAGTTATAATGACCTTCTTTCAAGAGTTACTGCAGAAGAGAAGACAAAGAAGGTAACCATCTCTCTTATAGGGGATCTTCATGGTGGGCTCGATATGATGAGTGCAAAGGGATTTCTTCGTGATTTAGGAAATCTTACTCTTCCATACAGAACCTTTATATCCACACTAGATAAATATTCTGTAATAAGAGGTAAAAAGGTATATATTCCTTGGATGCAAGCAACCTATGTAATGGTTGCAAATAAAAAGGCATATGATTATCTCCCTGAAGGTCTTACCAGAGATGATATCATGAAAGCAACTGATAAGTGGACATATGATGCACTTCTTGCATGGGCAAAGAACCTAAATGACAAACTTGGTGGTCCAAAATTTGGACTTCCAATGGCACCAAAGGGACTATTCCATAGATTCTTACATGGTTATCTGCTCCCATCATTTACAGGATATCAGGCAAAAGAATTTGCATCTAAAGGTGGAGTTGCTGCATGGGAATATATGAGAAAATTGGTAAAATACATACATCCTGCAAGCTCTACATGGTCTGCAATGGATGAACCACTTATGAAAGGTGAGGTACTCCTTGCATGGGATCACACAGCAAGAATTAAATCTGCAATAGTACAGGCACCTGACAAATTTGAGGTAATTCCTGTACCACGTGGACCAAAGGGAAGGGGTTATATAATTGTTGCAGTAGGTCTTGCAATTCCTGAGGGTGCACCTAACAAAGATGGGGCAGAGAAACTTATTGAATACTTGACCAGGCCAAAGGTACAGATTATGGTACTTCAAAAAACAGGGTTCTTCCCAACTGTAAAGCAGGCAGCAGGTGCATTACCAGAAGGAGCCCTCAAGGTATTAGCGAAGGGTGTTGTAGCACAATCTTCTGCATCTGATTCCATAGTAGCTATGATTCCAAACCTTGGGAAAAAAGGTGGAGTATTTACAAATACCTACAGAGAAGTATTTAAGAAGGTAGTACTCGGAAATGCCAATATAGAAAAAGAGGTACAAAAAGCAGGGGCAAAACTTGCAAAACTCTTTAAAGAAGCAGGTGTACCTATTCAGTAAATAAAAGCACTAATCCTCCTTCCACCCTCTTGTCTTTCGGGACAAGAGGGTTTTATATATTATTAAACCCTTAAAAAGGAGAGAGAGACATTGAAAAGGGATAAATCTATAATACCTTATATTTTGTTTCTTCCTACTATTGTGTATCTTTTGCTATTTATGGGCTATCCCCTTTATAAGGCTATGGTACTTGTATTTACTACAGATAGTGGGGTAGGCCTTACACTTTCAAACTTTGGGGAACTGTTTTCTGATTCTACCTTTTGGGAGGCACTAAAGAATACAATTTTATTTGCCGCAGTAATAATACCTATACAGGTATTTCTTGCACTTCTACTTGCCCTATTGGTAAACTCAAAATTCAAAGGGTATATGATGGTTTTATACATAATTACTATACCTCTTGCATTAAGTGATGTATCTGCTGCACTTATGAGTTACAATATTTTCTCTCCATCGGGATATCTAAACAAAATACTTTTACATCTTGGTCTTACAAAAACACCTATATACTTTTTCGGATTCCTTTACAAAAGTAGGGAATTTTGGACAATAGTACTTACTGAGGTCTGGAGAGCAACACCTCTTGTTTTTGTCATACTCTTGGCAGGTCTTCAAATGATAGGAAAAGAATATTTTGAGGCTGCAGATGTGTTTGGCTTTTCTCCTATACAAAAGTTCTTTTATATTACTCTACCCCTCATAAAGCCAAGTCTTCAATCTGCCCTACTTTTAAGGACACTTTTTGCCTTTCAGATATTTGGTGTAGTCTGGCTCCTTGCAGGACGAGATATACCAATACTTGCAGGAGAGACATTCTATTGGCAAACAGAGATGCAAAACTACAACATCGCTGCGACTTATGGATTTATCATTGCTGTTATTTCAATCCTTATAAGTTGGGTATATCTTACATTTCTAAAAAGTGCAAAGGAAGTGTAGATTATGAATATGAAAGAATTTATGAAAAAACTATTTCTATATGCAGTAATTGCCCTTGTTATAATCTGGTTTATCACCCCTATTGTTCTCATCACCTTGTCTGCCTTTGCCGTGCCTGATGATTATTATAATCCTAAATTAATAATACCTATGCACTATACCACCTCTCATTTTTATAAACTGTTTGTTACATTAGGTGCAGGAAAATCTATTCTTATAAGCATATATGTAGCAAGTATAACTATACTCCTGAGTTTTATATTGGGAATTCCTGCAGGATATGCCCTCGCAAGATACATATTTAAAGGAAAAAATGGCCTGAAGCTATTTATACTATCTACAAGAATGTTCCCTCTTATGGTACTTGCCATACCCCTTCTTGTTATATATATGAGGCTTGGTATAGCAGATACCATAATAGGTGTAGCATTTGCACATACTACAATGGTACTTCCCTTTGTAATACTCATATCCTCATCTATCTTGGCAGGTGTAGATGTAGAATTTGAAGAGGCAGCAGAGATCTTCGGTCTTTCAAGGATAGAAGCATTTTTCAAGATAACTCTACCTCTGGCACTTCCAGGTCTTGCTGCATCTGCTATATTTGCATTTATTATGTCATGGAACGAGGTGTTTGTGGCATCCATCCTTACACTTCAAAACAGGACACTCCCTGCGCATATCTTAAATACAGCTATGGCATCTCCGGATTACTTTAAATTCACAGCAGGATTCATAATGGCTGTACCTGCCCTTATCTTTATATTCTTTGCAAGGAAGTATCTTGTCACCATGTGGGGTATATCACTTAAGTAAATTGGAGGGATAAAATTGGTAAGAGTAAGATTGGAAAATATAGTGAAGCAATTTGGTAAAGTAACGGCAGTAAATAATGTAAGTTTTGAGGCCAAAGAAGGAGAATTTATAGTACTACTTGGACCTTCTGGTTGTGGCAAAACTACCCTTTTAAGGTGTATATCGGGATTAGAAAAGGTAACATCTGGGAGAATTTTTTTCAATGAAAAAGAGATAACTCATCTGCCTCCCAAAGAGAGAAATATATCTATGGTTTTTCAAAACTATGCCGTATGGCCACACCTTAAGGTATATGACAATATTGCATTTCCCCTAAAAATAAAGAAGGTATCTCCCAAAAAGATAGAAGAAAAGGTAAAATGGGCATCATCTATTTTGGGTATTACAGAACTTCTCCAAAGATTTCCACACGAACTCTCAGGGGGACAAAGACAGCGTGTAGCCGTTGCGCGGGCTATAGTAATGGAGCCAGATGTATTACTTATGGATGAACCTCTTTCTAATCTTGATGCACTTCTTAGAGTAAAGATGAGAAGTGAGATAAAAAAACTTCAAGAAAGCATAGGAGTTACCACTATATATGTGACACATGATCAGGTAGAGGCCATGACAATGGGAGATAGAATTGCCGTATTTAGAGCAGGTAAGCTCCTACAACTTGGGACATCTGATGAGATATATCACCATCCCAAAAATCTCTTTGTAGCAGGATTTATTGGTTCTCCTCAGATGAATTTTATAGAAGTAGAAATAGTGGAAAGGGATGGAAATCTTTTTGCAGAAAATAAAGACTTTTCTATTCCTATATCTAAGGAGCATAAGAGTCAAATATCGAAAGACCGCAGTTACATATTTGGGATAAGACCAGAACATATATACATAAAACCTGAAGAAAACACTGCTGTTAAAAAATTTAGTGGTACTTTATATTTTGTAGAGGCTCTAAGGTCGGATACGGTATTGCATGTAGAGACATCTTTTGGTAAAATTGTTGCAAAAATTCCTGGTGATATAATATTAAAAGAGAAGGAAAAAATAGACTTTTATATGGATCTTGAAAAGGTTCATCTATTTGACAAAGAGACAGAGGAGGCAATATTCTGATGAGTCTTTCTAATGAAGGAAAAAGAAAATTTTTGGAACTTGAAGGGGCAGATATACTTATAGGGATACCAAGTTATAACAATAGAGATACTATAGGATTTGTGATAAAAGAAGCGGTGAAAGGCGTAAAGGCCTTTAGTAAGGATTTGAAAGTGGTTGTATTTAACTCTGATGGCGGCTCAAAAGATGGCACACCTGATGAAGTGAAAAGGGTAGGAGAAGAGTTGGATGTGCCTGTTATATCTCTCCCTTATGAGGGTATACCAGGAAAGGGTAGTTCTCTCTTTGCCATAATTGAGGCAGGTGTTATTCTTGATGTAGATGCACTTATATTCTTAGATAGTGATTTAAGAAGTGTAAGAGGGTGGTGGGTAGAGCTGTTTTTGGATGCCATATATAACAAAGGTTATGACTACCTTACTCCATTCTATATCCGCCACAAATATGATGGGACTATCACAAATAACATAGTCTATCCTATTGTAAAGGGTCTGTTTGGTCTTGATATAAGACAACCTATAGGAGGAGACTTTGGCCTATCTGGAAAGATCGTATCATACTATGCAGGAAGGATCATAAGTGTCCCTACGGAAAATGTCTTTAGGTTCGGAATAGATATATATCTTACTACAGAGGCGATTGCAGGTGGGTTTAATATTGGACAGGTTTTTTTAGGTGCAAAAATCCATGATGTAAAAGACCCTGGTAAAACCCTTGCACCTATGTTTACACAGGTCACAGGTACACTATTTACACAGATCCTAAAATATGAAAAACTTTGGAGAGAGAGAAAAAAGATAGTCCCTGTAAAAATAGAAGGGAATCCATTTGATGTGGAGACAGAGGATATTGTGGTAGATACGGATATCTTATTTGAAAAATTTACAAATGGATTAAACACGTATAAAGATGCATATCTTACCATACTTAAAAGGGAAAATTATGATGCTATATCTAATCTAAAAACCAAAGAAAATTTCCATATATCCCCTACCCTATGGTCCCATATCATCTATGATTATATAGCTGCATTTGGAGAAAAAGGTGAAAACATCATAGAAACTCTACTTCCCCTCTATTTTGGAAAGATTTTATCTTTTGTAAATCAGACAAAAGATATGCATACAAATGATGCAGAAAAACTTATTATCGAACAATCTGATATCTTCTGGAAAGAGAGAGATTACTTAATAAATAGGGGATAGCTATCCCCTATTTATTAAGTAATCAAGGTCATACCCCCCTTTATCACTTTAGCCAAATTATACCCTAATTGTTATTGGAAGGAAAGGCGTCCTTTGCCCTAAGTGATGCAATCCTTAGTCCTCAGGGACTACGCGCCCCCATCTGTCACTGCAAGAGGCCACACGCTACCCCATCTGCCATTGCGAGGGGCCCGTGTCCTCCCCCTCCGTCATTGCGAGGAGCGAAGCGACGTGGCAATCTCTGGTACCAAAAAACCACCCTCTCCCCTCTTCGTCATTGCGAGGAGGAGCGCTTTTTGCTCCGACGAAGCAATCTCTGGTATCCACGTCCCCTCACCGTCATTGCGAGGAGGGACGGTTTTTGTCCCGACGTGGCAATCTCTGGTACCGAGGGACCGTACGAACGGGAATGAGGGGACCCCAAAAGAGAGATTGCCACGCCTCCTTGCGGAGGCTCGCAATGACACTCAGGGAAACACGAGAGTCGGCTCTCCGAGATTGCCACACGGGCCACTCTGTGGCCCTCGCAATGACAAGGGGAGAAAGAGGGCTCGCAATGACGA
>CAYWXH010000037.1:0-14624 GCA_964462295.1 uncultured Atribacterota bacterium | reverse complement strand
CCCAGGTACCAGAGATTGCCGCGTCGGGACAAAAACCGCCCCTCCTCGCAATGACAATTGGGGGGTGTGCAGGCTCCTCGCAATGACAGAGGGGGGCATGCGGGCTTTCCGCAATGACGAGGGGGTGTGTGGGCTCCTTACAATGATGTGTTAGGGAGACAAACTACTCTTAATTAAGATCAAGACAGAAAATCCCGGTGATCCTAAAAAACTAAAGGGATAAATACCTCATTGTACTGTTTAAGAGAGGGCTTCTCTTACCACAATAGATAAGGTTTTAAGGTCAAAGGGTTTTGGAAGCTTTATCTCAAGGCCTTTTTCCCTAAGTTCTTCTCTTTGCAAATCCTCTGCATATCCTGATGTAAGTATTATCCTTGCATCTTTATTGACCTCTTTTATCTTAAAATAAAGCTCTATGCCACTCATCTTGGGCATCTTTACATCAAGAATCAAAAGGTCAATTTCATCCATATGTTCTTTATAAAATTCAAGTGCCAAAACAGGATCTTCCATACCTATAACATCATACCCTAATGCCTCCAATAGCCCCCTTCCCGCATCAAGTACCATAGTATCATCATCTACAAAAAGTATGGTCTTTTTCTCAAAGGGAACATCAAGTGACCTCTCCTCTTTATGAGCCATGGCCTTATCTTCCTTACCCTTAGGTAAATATATTCTAAAAGTAGTTCCGCGACCAAGGGTAGATTCCACTTCTATATCCCCACCCATCTCTTTAACGGCAAGATATACCATATAAAGCCCCAAACCTGAGCCCTTTTTCTTCGTGGTAACAAAAGATTTAAAGATATGAGGAAGTACCTCTTTTGGAATCCCCTCTCCTGTATCTATTATATCAATCTCAACGGTCTCACCAATATACTCCACAGTTAGTATAATCTTTCCCTCTTTTGAAATAGCATCAATAGCATTTAACAATAGATTAAAAATAACCTGATTAAGATAGCTATCATCTGCCTTTACATATACCTTTTTATCCTTTGGGAAACTTTTTATAAATTCTATCTTTTTCTCTTTTATAAAAACCTTTACCATATTAATTACATTATCTATAGCCTTTTCAAGGTCCACATCTTCAATTTTAAACTCCTTCTTTTTTGTCATATACATAAGTTTCTGAGAAATTTTCTTCGTCTGTTCTGTAGCCTCTTCTAGCATCTTTATCCTATTTTTTAACTTACTATCTGAAATATGTAATTTCATGATATCTATATATCCTATTATTGCTGTTAAAAGATTATTTAGATTATGTGCAAGACCCCCTACAAATTCACCAAGAAACTCTGCCTTTTGCCTATTTATCATCTCTGCTTCTAACCTCTTTTTCTCTGTAACATCTACAATAAAGGTAAGAATGGCCTCTCTTCCATTATAGACAATTCTCGTAGGATAAACAGATACATCAATTATTCTTCCATCCTTTCTTACAAGCCTTATATCATAAGGAAGAGTAGGGATCTTTTCCTCTAACCTTTTTATAGCCCTTTCCTTCACAATATCTCTATCTTCATGATATACCAAATCCCAATGTAATTTTCCTATAAGTTCTCCCCTTTTATAGCCTAACATCTCCTCTAATTTAGGATTTACAAAAACAATTATAGGGTCTTTTCTTCCTTTTGCCTTCTGAATAATACTTATCCCCAAAGGGGCATCTTCTATAAGTTTCCGATATCTCTCTTCAGATTCCAAAACCCTTTTTCTCGCATCATCAATCTCAAAGTATAGGACCATCCTCTCTGCTATCCTTTTCCCCACTTTAAGGAAATCTCTACATATATCATATCTACTTTTAAATCCAAATACCAAGGCCCTTTTCTTCTTACCTACAGAAAAAGGAAATACCGCTAACCATCTTACCCTATTTTCCAAAAGGTCTTTTTTCCCAATATTTCCCTTATATGAGTCTATATCAAATATCCTAACTTCTTCTCCTAGGAATCCATAATCTATAGAGACAAAAGGGAGTCCAAGTTCTTTTGAAATAAGTACACATAAACTTTTAATATCACCTATTCCACCATCTTTTCCATATAATAATAGGTTTATTTTATGAAATATTTTATTGAGTGCCTTATATAGCTTTACCCTTTCTCTATATCTTGCAAGGAAGAAAACAAACCCAGAGAGAATAAAAGGGACTAAAAAGCGAAGAAAATTCAAAAACCTCCCCCTATTGGCAAGATACATTGAATAAAACTCGCTTTTAGGATATACACCAATAAGTATAGGATGCCTTATAAAAGAACCCTCTTCTTTACAGCCTACATTATAAGAAGAGTATAAATGACTACTTGAGACTATCTTAATACCTTTATCTTTTGTTGTTACATCAAATAGGGCAGGCGTATCCTTCCCTATCTTCTTAACTGTTTCTCTAATAAGTTGAGAATATTTTACTATCCCTTCTATATAAATTTTCCTATGATTATTATCATTTAGAATAAAATAGATGGGTAAAAACAGCTCTCCATTTGGAGTATGGATAAAATCTTTCGACACAGCATATCCATTTGAACGAGTAAAAAGATACTTTCCTGTGATATTTGAATATATCCCTTGGAAAAGTTTATCCCTTTTTCCAGAAGGATAAGAAAAAATAGGGGTTTTATCTTCCCCAAGTAAAGATATAGAATAATAGTAACCACTTTTATAAGTATCTCTTGCATGAAGATCAAATGAGTCTTTATTCTTCACATAGGTATCTTTTAGTTCTCTAAAATTGATATAGATATCTTTGTATAATCTATTTAGGGTATCTGCCACTTTATTTCCCTCGATCTTCATAAATGCATGCACATAACGCCCCTCAAGCGTTATCACGCGGATATACACAATACTAAATAGGGCACAGAAAATGACAAAGGTTGCAAAAGAAAGAAAAAGGACATATTTATTCTTTTTTAGATATATAATTAAATTTGTCATATATATTCTCATAAAGTAAAAAAATTTATTTTGTTTTTAGTATAACTCAATTATCTTATTTGTCAAGGGTATTTTTTATTTTTTTGACAACTATGCTAAAATAAGAGTATGAAAAGGGGGTGATGAAGTATGAAAATATGGAAGATTACAGCACTTACCTTGGTAATACTACTAACACTTAGCATATACGGGTTCTCTAAAGATATACATATAGTGACAACACTTGATTTCCTAAAAGATATAACTCAAGAGATAGGAGGGGATAAGGTATATGTAGAGAGTATCTTAACAGGATTACAAAATCCCCATACTTATGATGCAAAGCCAAAAGATATAGTTGCCCTTTCAAAAGCGGATCTTTTTATTGAGATAGGGGGAGGTCTTGAGGGGTTTGTTGATAAAATCTTAAAAAATGTAAAGAGAGAGGATCTTATAGTAGTAAAGCTTATAGATGGTATTCCTCTCATAGGGAAAAATCCACACATTTGGCTTGACCCAGAAAACGGGAAAATCATTGCAAAAAAAATAAGTAATACACTTTGTAAATTAGTCCCTGAAGAAAAACCGTTTTTTGAAAAAAATCTCTCCTTATATACAAAAAAGATAGATTCCATAGAAAAAGAGATAGGGGCTAAACTTTCTAAATTGGAAGATAAAAGGGTTATCTCCTCTTTGCCTACATTTGTGTATTTCTATAGGAGATTTGGGTTTGAAGAGGTGGGAAGAATAGTAGAACTCCCTGGGCATGAACCCTCTTTTAGAAAGATAAAAAAATTAATTGTTCTTATAAAAAAGGAAAAGATACCATTTCTGGTGACTAATCCATTTGTAAATGTAAAACCTGTAAAGGTAATAAAAGAGGAGACAGGTATTAAAGAGGTGGCCCTAGTCCCTCTTCTCTATAAGCAATTTAAGGTATATACATATCTTGATATGATAAAATACAATGGTGAGGCATTTTTTAAGAAATGAATGAATATGCCATAGTATTTAAACAAGTAAATTTTAGGTATAAGTACAAAGAGGTATTAAAAGATGTCTCTTTTCAGATAGAGAAAGGGGATTTTGTAGGTATAATTGGTCCTAATGGTTCGGGAAAGACAACCATCTTAAATCTCATATTAGGGCTCCTTACCCCTACAGCCGGCAAAATTGAGATATTGGGACACAGTGTAAAAGAAGGTAGGAGGTATGTAAGCTACCTCCCTCAACTTTCTCCTTTGGACCCAAGGTTTCCCATTTTGGTATATGAAGTAGTACTTATGGGAAGATACCGAGACCTTGGGTTTTTTAAAAACCCAAAAAAAGAGGATTTCAAATTGGTAGATGAGGCACTGGAAGCCGTGGGAATGAAGGGCTTCAAATACACCCCATTTGGCCATCTTTCAGGGGGAGAGAGGCAAAGGGTGCTCATTGCACGAGCGCTTGTTCAGCATCCAAAGATAATCTTATTAGATGAACCTACATCTGCACTTGATGTAAAGTCAAAAAATGATGTAGCAAACCTTATATGGAATATACATAAGGAGTTTGGACTTACAACTCTTTTTGTAACCCATGATCTAAATATTGTATCTGATTTTGCCACAAAGGTACTTTATATAAACAAAAAGGTGTATGGTTTCGGAAAACCAGGGGAAATCCTTACAAAAGAGATGCTTGAGAGTATATATGGAACACAGGTAATACTGTTTAACTATAGGGGGAAAACCTGTGTGATAGTAGGAGATGAACATGGGAGATCTATGGAGTTTTAGCTTTTTTCAGAGGGCATTTTTATCATCTATTCTAATAGGTGCGGCCTGTTCCTTAACAGGGGTATTTGTGGTACTAAATGGGCTTTCCTTTATGGGTGCAGGTATCGCACATGCCGCATTTGCAGGTGTAGCGCTAGGATTTTTGCTTGGAATAAACCCCCTTTTTCTCTCAATAGTTTGGGCAATAGGTGCTGTATGGATCATAGGATTTACACATAAAAGGGGTGAGCTAAAACTTGATGCATCTATATCTATAATGTTTTCTTTCTCAATGGCCCTTGCTATACTCTTCATAGGATTTATAAAATCTTACAATACAGAACTCTTTAGTTTTCTATTTGGAAACCTTTTTGCCATCACAAGGACAGATCTTGTAATTATCTCCCTTATGGCCATATTCTCCATAGGATCTATACTTCTGTTTTTCAAGGAGTTTTTCTTTATAAGTTTTGACCCTCTTATGGCAAAGGCAAGTGGAATACCTGCAGATGGCCTTTTTTTCTTCTTGTTAAATATTATTGGGCTAACAGTTGTGATCTCTCTCAAATCCGTAGGAACTATTTTGGTATTCGGACTCCTTGTTACACCTGCTGCATCAGCTTATCAACTTACACACAATATAAGGATAATGGCCTTACTGTCCCTACTATTTGGGGTAGGTAGCTCTATTTTAGGGCTTTTCGCATCCTACTACTTAGATGTACCAAGTGGTGCAACTATTGTAATCTTTTTAGGGATAATCTTCTTTGTTAGTATGATGGTATCACCAAAAAGAAAAAGACTAAAAACCATAAAAATAGGAAACAAAGCCCTTAGATGATCCTTGTATATTTGGCCCTTTTGGGAAGAATACTCCTTTTGGGTTATGAAAAAATACTCGTCAAAAAACTTGTAAACAATGGGACATCTGAAATTACGGCATTTCTATATTTCTTCATCGCATCATGTACCCTTGTCCCTACCCTCTTTTTTACCTCTTTTCCTCGGGATTTCTCTTTCCTTATCCCTCTATCTGTAAGTAGCTTTTTGTATGCCATTGCATACCTTTTTTATGTAAAGGCATTTTCCCTAGGAGAGGTCTCTCTAGTTGCCCCCCTTTACAATCTAAATCTTGTATTTTTACTCATACTTACCACACTCTTTTTGGGGGAAAAACTTACATTAACAAAGGTATGTGGGGTACTTCTTATACTATACGGTGCATCGCTTTTGGGACAAGAGAAACATTTTACATCATCGATTCTCTATCTATTTAGAAATCGTGCACCACTTTATATGCTCTTATCTTCATTTTTTATAGCATGTGGCAGGACCATAGATGGTTATGCTATATCACACATATCACCTATTATATATGCCTTCGGAATCAACTTAGGGATAAGCCTCTTTATCCTCTTTTATTTAGTATTTACAAAAAGAGTAGGTGATATTTTACCCTTTTTCATAGAAAGACTGTCTGGCTCCATACAGTTAGGATTTATAAATTCATATTCATATCTCCTTTTACTTTTTGCGTTTACACGGATTGATGTAAGTATTGCAGAGCCCTTTTCTATGTTGAGCATTGTGGTCACTGTAATTTTTGCATACATAATATTTAAAGAAGAAATAAGAAAAAGACTTATTGCCTCATCTATTATGGTAGGGGGTGCATGGTTATTATTTTTATAACAGATATTGACATTGACTGACTGGTCAGTTATAATGTGTATATGAAACACATATCCAGAGACCTAACAGAAGGAAATGTAATAAAAAATGTATTTACAGTAGCCCTACCAATGATGGCAGGAAATCTTTTTCAGATGGTCTACAACCTTATAGATACATTTTGGGTAGGGAAACTAGGAAAAGAGGCCATAGCTGCTGTCTCCTTCAGTTTTGTGCTTGTATTTATCCTCATATCCATTGCAGGAGGGTTGGCAGGTGCCTCCTCTATAACTGTAGCACAATATTTTGGGGCAAGAGATTATAAAAGACTAAAAACTACCATATCCATTGCCATATGGTTTATAGGTGGTACAGCATTTATCCTCTCAATGATAGGACTTGGTTTCTCCAGTACCTTTATTGGGATGCTTCACCCTGCACCTTCAGTATTTCCACTTGCAAATAGATATTTTAGGATAATAATGGGTGGTGTGCCCTTTATGTTTTTATTCTTTGTTCTATCAGGTATCTTAAGAGGCCTGGGAAACGCAGTTATCCCTATGAAAGTTGGCCTTGTAAGTAATATTGTAAATATGATACTTGATCCACTTTTGATCTTTGGGCTCTTCTTTTTCCCACGACTTGGTGTAGCAGGTGCCGCATATGCTACCGTTATCTCAAGGATTGGGGCAGCTATGTATCTTCTCTGGCGTCTATTTAATGGAAAGTTTGGCTTTTCCTTTACACTTGGAGATATTAAGGCAGATATTGAAATTATAAAAAATATATTAAGGATAGGGATACCTTCCAGTCTTACCCAATTCTTTGTCTCCATTGGTAGAAGTATCATTATCCGCATTGTTGCACAATTTGGTACAGCAACTGTTGCAGGATATGGTATAGGAGGGAGGCTTGATTCAGCATTTTTTATGATATTTATGGGCCTTGGAAATGGTGTAAGTGCATTTGTAGGTCAAAATGTAGGAAGGGGAAGATATGACCGTGTAACAAAAGGTGTAATACGTATAGGCCTTATAGCGATGGCTATATCTACCGTCCTTGCAATATTTGTATTCCTCTTTGCCCCCTACCTTATATATGTATTTAATACAGACCCTAGTGTTGTAAAGGAGGGAACTATATACCTTCGTACACTTGCCTTTTTCTATATGTTTATAGGATTTCAATTTATCATAGGGAGTGCATTTCAGGGGGCAGGAGATGCCACAACTACCATGTTCTTATCGGGAACCAGTGTGGCACTTAGGGTAATCCTTGCTATGCTACTCTCAAAATACATAGGGGCAAAGGGGGCATGGATAGGGCTTGGACTATCGTGGATGATTACATCTAGTATCGGGTTTTCCTTGTTCCTATCTGGAAGGTGGAAGAAAAAAGCAGTTGTGAGGGAGAGATATGGAACATAAGGTATATATAGAAAGCACAAAAAGAATAGATATCCAAAAGATTATAGATAACGCATTTGACACATCATCTATAAACTTTTCTGGGAAAAAGGTCCTGGTAAAACCAAATATATTAGGGCCTTTCCCTGTAGAAAAGGGTGTTACTACACACCCTACTGTGATCTCCGCCATCACTGATTCTCTCATAAAACGAGGGGCTAAAGTCACCATAGGAGACAATCCAGGGAGCCTATATTCACATATAGACATGATAGGAAAGGTAACAGGAATAGGTCCTGCAAGCAAAGGATATCTTGTAAATATATCAGATTCGACCATGGTAAAGCTTTCTGAAGTTGGGGAAGAGGTTCCCATATCAAAAGCGGTACTTGATGCAGATATAGTTATAGATGTGCCTCGGTTTAAAACTCATGGGCTTACAGGCATAACATGTGCTATAAAGAATATGTTTGGAATCATTCCTGGGGGTAAAAAGGCCTATTTACATACGGTAGCTCCAAACAGAAGAGAATTTTCAAGACTCTTGGTGGATGTATTTAGCATAAGACCACCTGATTTTATCATAGTTGATGGGCTAACTGCCATGGAGGGTGTAGGACCTTCTCATGGTCATCTAAGACCACTAAATAAGATAATATGGGGAGAGGACCCTGTAGCAATTGATAGTGTAGTCTCTGAGATGATGGGTATACCACCTGATATTATTGATACCACAGTTATAGCACATAAAAAGGGTTTTGGGGAAATGAACTATCAGATTGAGGGAGATTTTGAGGTAATCCCCAACTTCAAACTACCCTCTCGTATTAGTAATCTGATACCAGAAAAATTCAATAATTTTTTCAAGTTTGGAACATTAAAACCAAAGCTTATAAAAGAAAAGTGTATAAAATGTGGAAACTGTAAAGAAGTGTGTCCTGAAGGTGCAATCACCCTAACACCTTATCCCGTAATTGCAAGAGAGAAATGTATATCGTGTTACTCGTGTATTGAGCACTGCCCTGTGGGGGCACTCACGCTCCCCACAGTAATAGAAGATATCATAAATGGTATAAAATACAGATTTACTAAATAAGCCTTAAGGTCTTGGCGACCTCTCTTCCACCAGGAGAAAGATTTAACGCACCAAAGCTTAGGGTTACTACTTCATCGAGCTTATCATCCTCTATAGGGGTAAGAAGGGTGAGCTTACCTTCAGAGAAATCAAAATCTTTTATAATACCCATAGAGACAAGGAAATCATCTCTATTTACAAGTCCCACTAAAAGCCCCTTAAACCAGGATGCTGATATAAGTATTCTATTTATAGAGTTATCTGTATCTACAATCTTTTCATCAGAGATAAGATAATCACCCTCTGGTATCTTCTCTCCATATATGATCTTTTTCCCGATTTCTTTGGAAAATTTTTCAAGTTCTTCTTCTCCCATTTTTTGACCTGAGCCATAGAAAGTACCAATAAGTGCATAATTTGAAAGGTCAAAAACCCTCTCTTTTGCCCCTTCAAAGTATCTTTTAAATTTTTTCTCTCTGTTGTACTTTCTCTGTTTCATATCTTTTGTTCTGACATTTTCAGATGATGTAAACTTATAAAGTATAATATTTTTCTTCTCTATTACCTTTAGGATATGGTCGATCTCTCCAGCCCTTGAAAGTGCAATAACTGTAGCAGGGGCAATAAGCTCTACTATATACTCTTTGAGCACTCTACCACCTATACCCTTTACCATGCCTGTGGTATCTATAACTATTATATCCACATCATCTCTTTTGGCCACATCTACCATCTTTTTTATCCCCACTATAATAGGTAAGAGGTGTCTTGTGGGTGTGATAGAACCTACAAAATATACCTTAGAAGGTGTTACTTTTGCCAAATCTTCAAGCTTTCCTTCCAATTTTGCATACCCGATAGTTGCCGGGACAGAGATATTTGACTGGCCAATATCTGCATCTATGTAGCCCACCTTCTTTCCGTGATGTACAAAATACTTCAGGAATGAAACGGTAGTATGAGTTTTCCCTGTATCTACACCGCCCAAAAACATAACTATCTCAGGTGTAGCCTTGGAAATCCTTTCTGCAATTTCTATGTAATCACTCCTTAATTCATAGCTCTTCTCAGCCATTTTGTCCTCCTTATCCCTGCCCTATTTATATTTACACTCATTAAAGATAATATAACATACAAATCAAAAAATGTCAAAGTTGACTAAAGTAGAAGTTTCATGTACACTACATTGAAAAGAGGAGGTCTTGGGTTATGATAGAAGAAAATATCGAAATTCACGATAAATATCAATTTGAAATAAAACTTGCCTACAAATTAGATAAAACAAAAAAACAAAATCATTATAATATTGAAACTTATCTATTTTTGCCTATAAACTTAGGTATAAATAAATACACTTACAAGAAAGACCAGTTCTATACAGATATACATTCATATATTAGACTCAAAACTCCTGAAGTTCCACTAAAAAACATAGATAAAGAAGGTATAGGTCCCTTGTATAAACTAAAAAAAGTAACAAAAAACTTAGTTGAACAAGGTAACCCAAAGAATATTTCAAAATGGGAGTACTATCTAAAAATGTTCCTTTCTATATTCAGAAAAGCCTTAAGGGATCATGTACTATTTACCGTGCAAAAAAATCAAAAAGAAGAGCTAATACAGCTGGTAGATGAATATGTAAAAAGTGTAAAAGAGATATCTAAAATATACAGAGAGATTCGAAGAGAGATAAATATACCTACACTTTCTGAAAATATCTTTCCCTTATATCTTATGGGAGACGAATTTATAAGCCTTTCCATAGAAGACTTCACTTATGAACTTATGGAAAGGTTGGGGGAGAGGGTAAAAGAGTGTAAAAAAGCACTATTAGATATAATAAAAGATGAGTTAGGGTATAGAGAACGCCAAGGTTTCCCTTCAATCCCAGATGAAAAAAGAGATAATGAGACATATCTTTTTAGAAAAGGTGTACTGAAAAAGTTTGCAAGTAGTGTACTATTTTTAGATACACACTACGAAAAAGAGGGAAAAGTTATAGAACAACTTTTATATAGTTTTGCCGCAGGAGTTGCCATGGTTTTTGCCACCCTTGTAGCCTTTTATACCCAGAAAAAGTATGGACAGTATACTTTTCCTCTATTTATAGCACTTGTTATAAGTTATATGTTTAAAGATAGAATAAAAGAGCTCACAAGGCTTTACTTTTCAAAAAAACTAAGAAAACACTTCTTTGACCATAAAACAGAGATATTTGTGCCAAGAGAGAAAAAAATAGGTATATGTAGAGAAAGATTTGCCTTTGTAAAGGAGCAAAATATAAATCCAGAAATCTTAAAAATAAGAAATAGAGATAGATTTACAAATATAGAAAATGACCTATTAGGGGAGAAGATAATATATTACAGGAAGTTTATAAAATTATATCCTAAAGATATAGAAAAAAATTATCAGGAATATGATATAAATGGTATAGATGATATTATAAGATTTAATATAACACCTTTTTTAAAAAGGATGGATGACCCCCAAAAGCCTCTATATATACTCACAGGTAATGGTTACAAAAAAATTTGGGGTCAAAGGGTATATCATGTAAATATGATAATAAAATTCACCACAGAAAAAGATACAAGATACAAGAGATTCCGGATTATCCTTACCAGAGAAGGTCTAAAGAGAATAGAGGAAGTCCTATAAAACCTCCCTATCCCTTTTTAAGGTAAAAGAGAAAAAAGTAGATATGAAAAGGAAAAATACTGTAAGGATAAATAGGGTCTTATATGAGAGATACTTAAGGATAAAACCCCCTGCAGAGGGAAAGATAAGTAGGGATACTGATATAAGGGAATTGGATATACCCCTGAAGGCAGGGACCTTTCCTTTAGGTGCGATAGCAAGGAGATAATTTACAGATCCTATAAACTTTCCGGACAATACTGCACCGGATAAGAGAAATATCACATAAAACACATATTTTACCGGAAACCATATGGAAATCTTATGGGCAAAAAGCACTACTCCAAGTATAGAAAGTGCCAAAAGATTAGAAAGGACAAGAACACTTTTGTGGCCCATCTTATCTCCCATTAAACCGAAGAAGTATGTAAAGAGCGCCCTTCCAACATTTTGCGAGACTATAAATAGACCTACTTCCTTTCCAGGCAAAGAAAAGATCTTCATTCCGTAGAGTAGGAAAAAAGGCAGAGACATTAAAAAGGCATTTGATATAAAATTAACCAATATATATCTTGAGAAATTTAGATTTGTCTTAAGTAGATGAATTACCTCATTAAAGGGACTAAATACCTGCTCTTTTTCATAAATCTTATCATCTGCCACCTTGACAAACCAAAAAGAAAATACAGAAATAAAGAAGAAGAAAGATGTGAGAAAAAATATAAAGGAAAAATTGAAGGGAAATTTAAAAGGGCTTTTATCTGAAAGAAGCCATTTTACAAAAAAACCTATTCCTATAGCGAATATATTTCCTAAGAAACTTCCCATCCCAATAAAAGAGCCCCTCTTTTTAGGGTCAACAATCTTTGAAATAAGATCAGCCCAAACAATATCCTCTATACTGATAAGGAGGGCAAAGGCAGAAACTACAAAGAGAAGGGCATATTTTAGTAGTAAATGATTTCCGGGAAATAAAAGTAAAGATATACCCATTATGGCCCATGTACTTGATCTAAATAGGGCAAGTTTTATAAAAAGTGCTTTTTTCCTTTCTCTCCTTTCTACATATCTATAGAAAAATATCTGGGGAAATAAGGTACCCCCATTAAACAAAGTGGTAATTATCCCTATAAAAATAGGGGAACCAGAGATAAGTGTGGCAAAAAGGGGTAGTATAGTAGATGGATCTACAAATGTAATGGCTATAATAAAAAAGACTATCTCGAAAACTCCATAAAAAAAATTGTATCTATATATCTCTTCTTTTCTCATTTATTATCTATCCTCCTTGGATATTATATACTGAATTTATGAATATGTCTACGAAAAAATTTTAACATAGATATACATCCTTGAAATATTTTGTAGATAGAGATATAATATGGGTGTAAAGAAGGAGGGAGAGCCATGGAACAATATAGGTTTGAGGTGCAAAAGATAGAAGTAAATGGTGCCACTATATTAGCCTTTGTCAATGGGATGGGAGTATTTAAGAAAAAGGCTATAGAGATACTTTCATCACATGGTATTAATGATATACAACCTGATGAATGGTATCCTGCACAATCTTACCTTAATGCCTTCAAAGTAATCTCTGAGAAGTTAGGTGACAAAGTTGTAAGACAGATGGGGAAGAATATACCCAAAAGTGCAAAGTGGCCATCTGGTATAAAAGATATAGAAAGTGCTTTGGCCTCAATCGATATAGCATACCACATAAATCACAGGAAAAACGGTAAACCACTATTTGACCCAGATACAGGAAAAATAGAAGAGGGTATAGGCCACTATAGATTTGAGAAAATAGATGACCATAGTGCAAAAATTATCTGTGACAGTCCATATCCTTGTGATTTTGATATGGGAATCATAGAGGCGGTGGCAAATAAATTTAGGCCTCAAGGAAAAACGGTAAAAATAACACATGAAGAAAATGCCTGCAGAAAAAGAGGAGATAAAGCTTGTACATATATAATTACATGGTAAATAAGGCTTAAAATCTTCTTAAAATTTTATAAAAATAGATGCCACCTACAATAAGTGTTACATAAAATGTTGCAAACCTCCAAAGTGTGGTAAATGCACCCAATAGGTACTTAGGTACAAAGGGGGAAAATATACCTGCAAAACCCAGTTCTGCCGCACCACTTCCACCAGGAGTAGGAGAAAATGGAACAACAAAGTTAAGTATTACCTGTGCAATTATCATCTCTTTTATGGGCGCAGAACCTGATAACCCTTTAAGAATAAGTACAGGGATGACAAACTGTATAGCCCAAAACAATATAGTGAGTATAACAATCCAGAGGGAATAACCCCATCTTTTTAAAAGGACCTTACCACTTGTCTGAAAATTGACAAGCTCTTTAACTATAAGAATTATACTTTTTCTTAGTAATTTTTTCCTCCTTATACTCTGGTTTATAAGAAGTCGCATAAGTATTTTTCTAGTAAAATATGGATATCTTGCCATAAGAAGAAATCCTATAACTAAAAGAATAGAAAGAAAAAGACCTATATATATCACAAAATCAGGAAATTTATAGTATGTATTAAGTTCTCTTTTAAAGATTATAAACAAAAAAGGAGATAGTGCCCCAAAAATAACCGTTTTTACTAAGCTTCTCACTGCAGGTATCATTGTTGCCTCACCTAAGGAAAGACCCTTTCTCGTAAAATAATAGATCTGAAGTGGCCACCCACCTGATGTAAATGGGGTTACCCCTGAGAGAAAGGCATTTGCAAGGTAAAGTTCAACTCCTTCATTTATACCAAATTTTACATCTTTATAGGTTACTGCCTTAATGGTGGAAATGATCCTTAAGGATTCTATATACCAAGAGATAATAAGAAGAAGTAGAGAGACAAGAAGATAGCTAAACCTAATCTTTGACAAAGAGGAGAAGGTCTTTGGACCAAAGGTAAAAAGCATAATAGCAACTACTATTATGACACTTATGGAAAGTGTGGTGATAAGACCCTTCTTTATAGCTTCCCTATCAAACTCTTTTCTTATATCTATATCTTTATTCATATTTATCTCCTTTTAAATTTCCTCCCTATTATATCATACTATCTGAAAAATTTCGGAATAATAAATTTCTCGGATAGTACTAATTACCAGAGATTGCCGCGTCGGGACAAAAA
>CAYWXH010000036.1:5966-14744 GCA_964462295.1 uncultured Atribacterota bacterium | reverse complement strand
CTCTCTACACCCTGCTTTCTCACATAGCTTTTCAGCCAGACTAAATATATAGGATCTCCCCTTGCCCTCATCTGTAAGCTGTTCGATCTTTTCCCCTGGAAATACATCCAATCCAAACAATGCACCACCTAATGCACCTACCATACCACCTATAGTATCTGTATCTCCCCTCATAGATATTGCATCAAGTATTCCTTCAAACGGATTGCCAAAATGCCTAAGAAAAAGATAGATAGCCGTAGGAACAGATCTGTGTGCCTTACTACTTGTCCCCATCTGTCTCTTTACTACTTTTAATGGTACATGGTTTTCCAAAAGATAAGTTTTAATCCGTTTTAAAGAATAAAAATAGGTCTCTTGATCTTCCCCTTCATATCTATAGGTATATTTATACACTTCCTCTCTTATATAAGGTTCTTTTTCTATTAATACATCCACAAAATCTATTGGGATAAATGTCCTTGGATCTTTTTTCACTGCCATAGCTACAGCATATGCCATAATTACACCACCCTCTACCCCTAAAGGATGATAATGGGTTATTATGGATGAAAGTATTGCATTTCTTATAAGCATATCTTCATCTTCAAAATACAAAAGTCCGACAGGAGCTATCCTCATAGCGGCCCCATTACCAAAGGAGCCGCCAGGAAAAGACTCTTTTGCCACTTCATCCCACGGTTTCCCATTTTTCAAAAGTTTTATTACCTTTCGTGCACCTCTCCCGTAACCTCTAAATGAATGATAATTTTCAACAAATTTTTGAGCTATCTTTTTAGGGTTAAAATCCTTATCTTCTATAAGTGCCTCAGATAGTGCTATCATCATTTCGGTATCATCTGTATAATCACCATCCCATACATAATCAGAGGATTTTATTTTTTCAATATAATCCTCTTCCAGTTTTCTTTTTCCTTCTGCCTCTTTTCCTAAAGAATCACCTAAGAATGTCCCAATTAATGCACCTTTGAATTTTTCCTTTAGTTTCACTATATGCTCCTTTCATTATCTTTCATATGCACCTATATCCACACTCTTACCCTGAGGGCGAGACGTACCCAAAAGATCGATAGAGGGTGCACCTGTCTCTTCTCCAGCATCAATCCCAGGACTTCCATCCCTAAGACGATAATCCCCTTCATTTCCAAATTCCGGGTTTACAAATAATGGATTACCATAAAGATTCCCAACACCTATTGTATTAATATTCTGAGATGTATATACACTCGTACCGTGTTCCAACACTCTATCAGTATTGGGCATATAGAAAAGATTGTGGGATAAGGTAAGATCTACTCCTGGGGCAATATAGATAAACGAATTTTGCCCTCTTGCGCTAAAAATGGTATTTTGTATCTTAAGAGTTATATTAGTATTTGGATGGTCATATTGTACATACATAAGGTAATTCTTTCCTACATAATCATCTACTGTGGTGTTTACAATCTCAAATACGCCCTTTGACTTTTCAGTGTCTATGACTATGGCTGCCCATGGGGTTGTAGATGTATCTCCATCTCCTCTCCCATATATAAGACAATTTTCCATTTTGCTTCCTCCTCCCCAGAGTTTTATGCCATCTGCGAAATTATTTGCAACTATACATTCATGTATATATGTATTTTTTGCCTTTGAATCAATACCATCTCCCCTGTTATGTTCTACTTTGGTATTTGAGATCTCAATAGGTCCTTGTGAGGGTTCTATCCCAAAACCATCAGGCCTATCATACGGGCCTGGCCCTTGAGTTCCCTGATAATAATGACCACTGTAAGAAAGAGTACAATTTTTTATTTTGGCATCTCTCCAACCCCCACTTACACCCCTTGGTCCACCAATTGCCCCAAATCCACAGTAAGAAATAACACAGTTTTCAATAGTAATATCCTCTACATCTCCTATATTTATTCCAAATTCGTCAAGATGATGAATATATAAATCTTTAAGTATTATATGACTTGCTTCTCTATTTAATATTTCCACACCATCCCTTGCATTCTCGCCTTCTTCATGCGTGATCTCCAAATTCTCTATCTTTATATAGCTTTTACCTGAGAGGTCTATTGCGGTCAAAAGATTCTCTCCACTTTTAAGTATTGGCCTTTTTCCTGATTCCCCTTTTATGGTAATCCATGCATTTTCTCTGCCAGAAGGTGGTATTATAATATCTTGATCAAACTCCCTTAAAACATATGTACCATTTAATATTATTAAGGTATCTCCGGGCTTTAACTTACGAGAGGCATATCCTGGGTCCTTCCATGGTCTCTCTAATGTGCCTGGATTCGAGTTATTCCCAGCAGGAGATACATAATAGGTACTACCCCCTGAACTTGGTAAAGGAGTAGCTTCTGCAGGAATAGTACTTATGGTAGAAAGTGTACATCCTACTAATAGAACCCCAGAGAGAAAGAAAAAACCTAAAACCATCCACCGTAAATTCATTTTTCTCCCTCCCTCCATACTAGTGATATTATTTTTATACTACAATAGAAATTTCTTGTCAATATTTTTCATTATTTATGATATAATGACGAAAAATGAAAGAAAGGGAGGACAAAAATATATGAGAAGTAATAGTAAAGAGTGGCTTAGGGTACTTCTTAGGTTTTTAGGTCCCGGCTTTCTTGTTACTGTAGGATTTATAGATCCTGGAAATTGGGCTACAAATATCGCAGGGGGTGCAGAATTTGGATATGATCTTCTATGGGTTATAACACTTAGCACCCTTATGCTTATTCTTATTCAAAATATGTCTGCAAGACTTGGAATAGCTACAGGAAAATCTCTTGCCGTAAATATAAGGGAAAGATTCTCCAGACCTGTGAGTACAACTATAGGGATAACCATAGTGGCTGCATGTGCTGCTACAGATGTAGCAGAACTTTTAGGAGGGGCTATTGGTTTCAAGCTATTATTTGGCTTTCCCTTATGGATGGGAGCTTTAATTACCGTAATCATTGAGGTCTTTTTTATAATCACCCAAAGGTATCATCAACTTGAAAAAACCATTCTTGCATTTTTGGGTATTATTTCCATAAGCTATATCATAGAACTGTTTATAGTCAAACCAGATTGGTCAGCTGTATTATATTCAACTGTAATTCCCAAAATTAACCATAACAATATCTATATAGCAATGGGAATATTGGGTGCAGTAGTTATGCCCCATAATATATTTCTCCATTCTAATGTAATACATAGTAGGAAATGGGGTACTACAGAAGAAGAAAAAAAGAAAATGATAACATTTGAAAAAATAGATACATCTTTGGCAATGACCCTTGGGTGGCTTGTAAATTCTGCTATGATAATTGTTGCTGCATCGGTATTTTTTAAAAATAAAATTATGGTAACAAGTATCCATCAAGCTGCAAAAACTCTTGTACCTCTTGCAGGTCGATTTGCTGGCTTTTTATTTGCAATTGCCCTTGTATCTGCAGGCATCTCTTCATCTATAACCTCCTCCCTCGCAGAGGTAAATGTCGTTACAGGTTTTCTTGGAAAACCTGAAGATCCTAGAACACCTCTCTATAAAATAGCAACATTTATTACGGCAATTCCTTCTTTTTTAATCATTATATCAGGATTGGACACCTTTAAAATTTTAATACTTAGTCAAGTTATATTGAGTATCCAATTACCTTTTACCCTGATTCCTCTCCTCTTATTATGTCGAAAAAAAGAAGTAATGGGGAAATTAAGGAGTAAAAATATTGAATTTATACTTGCTATATTGGTCTCTGGAATAGTAATAATCTTAAATATTTATCTTTTATATTCTACATTGAAAGGTGGTGGCATGTAATGCTTTATGACAAGGTACTCTTACTTTTAGATTGTTCTCCAGTTGATGAAGTCATATTGGATCATATAGAAAAACTTGCAAAAATACATAATTCCCATATCCATCTTTTTCATGTAATTCATGCACATACACTGGATCAAGAAAGAGAGGAAATAAAAAGGACGAAAAAATGTATTCAAGAAGCAGAAAAAAAGCTAAAAGAAAAAGGTATAAAAATAAGTTTTTCCGTTTCAGAAGGAGAACCTGAAAAAGAAGTTATAAAAAAGATAAATGAATATAATTGGGATCTCATTGCAATGGCCACTCATGGACATAGGGGTATTGCAGATTTTTTAACAGGCAGTATCTCAGATATTGTAAAACATAACACATCAATACCTATACTATTAATAAAAGCAAAAAAACGCTGAGACAGGATATCTAAATATTATAATTGTGTTATAATAAGTACATGAGTATCTCTATGTTAACCAGGATAATACTGTGGATAGTTATACTAGCAGGAGGAATAGCTGTATCTTTGTATATGGATTATAATGTAATCCATATACATGTAAATTTTACATGGCATATAATCCTCTTTATTATGGGCTTTTTATTATTGCGCATTATACTCTACACGAGTGCATATACAGGAAAACTCCTCAAAAAATTAGGAAAAAAAGGAGAAGTTCCAAAGTTTGAAACAAACAGACTTATCAAGGAGGATATATATTCTTGCATGAGACACCCTATGCACCTTGGGCTCCTTTTTCTTCCTGAAAGTATCGGCCTTATGATGGGTTCTCCTTCTTTCATTTTGACCATTGGTCCATCTATCATACTAATCATGATCATCATGATAAAACTGTTTGAGGAAAAAGAGGCGGAAAGAAAATTTGGAGAAGAATACAGAGAATATAAAAAAGAAGTCCCTATGTTCTCTCTTTCCCCTAAATGTCTAAAGTATTTTTTATCTAAAAAGAAGGGTTGATATAAAAAGAGTAGATATTCCACACTGGTTTTTATGGCTGTAATAATGGCACTTTCCACACCTATTCTATTAAAATGGTATATTAAAAGTTTTATACAAAAAAGTACTTGAACATGTGTGCTATAATTAAATTAAGCTAACATGAAAGGAGTGAAAAAAATGCTTAAAAATCCTTCTCAAGAAAGACTAAGAGAGCTTGCATTGAAGTACAGTACCCCTATATTTAAGACACACCACAAGAATGTAGATAAGATTACAAGATTTAAGGCAAGAAGCCCAAAATACAGCTACATAATAGGGACAAAGGATGAAGAACCAAATTATTCAATGAAAACAATAGATCCAAAACTTGCAGAGGAACTTATAAAATTTCAAAAAGATTATATGGAAAAACAAGAAGAACTTATTCAGATAGATGGATACTATGGGCTTGGAGAAAAGAAAGTAGGAGTAAGATGGATATATAGCCTTGCAGCGGCCAATGTAGCTGCAATGCAACAGATTCTCTCTTTTCCACCAGATGAAAATTTTGAACCAGAACTTATTGTATATTATACCCCTGAGTTAAGGCCTCAAAACATGCCAGGAAATGTGGCCATGATTGTGGATATGGAAAAACTTGTTACATATGTTATAGGTAGTGACTATTTTGGGGAAAGTAAAAAAGGTGCCCTTCGTATGTTAAATGAATATGTATATCAGAGAGGTGGCCTTGTACTTCATGCAGGGGCAAAAGTAGTAGAAATCGAAGGTAAAAAGACAACACTTGCTATATTAGGTCTCTCAGGTACAGGAAAAACCACGACCACATTCGTAAAACACGGAGATAACTCTTGGCCCATTCAAGATGACATGATAAGCCTCTGGCCAGATGGAACCATAAATATCACAGAAAATGGATGTTTTGCTAAAACCTTCGGACTAAAAGCAGAAACAGAACCTGTAATATATAAAGGCACTATAGATCCTGATGCATGGCTTGAAAATGTATATATGAACCCTGATGGGACCCTTGACTTTTCAAAGGGAATCCTTTCGCCAGATGAAGTGAAATTTTATAGAGAGGCATTTGTCGAGACAGGTGCAGATCCTGAAAATGTAGATGCATACATAGAAGGAAAGGTGAAGGCAGAAGAGGTAGTAGATGAATACGGTATTCCAAAAGACGGTTGGGATTTTGTAGTATGGACTCAAAATGGTAGATCGGTAATACCTATGAGTAAGATAGAGAATGTTGCAGATTTTAACTCTATTCCACCCCTTGGCTCTATAGGGATACTAAATAGAGATGAGGGCCCAGATGCTGCAACACCAGGTATAGTAAAGTTTGTAGACGGGAAACAGGCAGCGGGATATTTCATGTTAGGTGAAACATCAAAGACATCTGCAACGGGAAAAGAAAGAGGTAAAACCAGAGTTCCATTCACACAGCCATTTTTCCCAAGGAAAAATAGCCTTCAGGCAAGAAGATTTACAGAACTTTATAAGGTATTCCCAAATCTTAATTTATGGATGATGAATACAGGATATGTGGGTGGGGATGCCCTTGCAGAGAAAGAAGGTAAGGCCCTAAAAGTAAAAATAAGACACTCAAAGGCACTTGTTGAGGCAGTGCTTTCTGGTAAAGTAAAATGGATAAAAGATCCAGATTTTGGATATGAAATACCAGATGTTAATGCACCAGAAAATGCATTCTTATTAGAACAGGTGCCAAAAGAAATAATCCAACCAAAACTCTTTTTTGAAAAACAAGGGAGACTCTCAGAGTACGAAGAATGGGTAAAGAGAATCAAAAAGGAAAGAAAAGAATTCTTAGAAAAACACGAAGTTGATCCTGAAATAATAAAAGCTGTCGTGAGTGAATAAATTTTATGGCCCTCCTACCTTAAGGAGGGCCTTTTTTAAATTTATCAAAACAAAACTTCCAGTTCCCTCATCAAATATAAAAGATACTAAACTTGCAAAAATAAAATGATAAAAATTATAACTTCTCCTATTACAGATATTGATATTGACCTTTTAGCAAAAGGAGTTTTTGAATAAGACATAAAACTTTTAAGGGTTTAAAGAGACTAATTAATTATAGAAATCTTAAATAGCTCCCTTCTCCTGCAGAGGTAACCTATGTAATTGTCTTAAAAAAAGAGCTTCCTAAAACCTATTATGAAATTGCAGGTGTTTTTTGTAAAAGAAGAGGAGTTTGAATTACTTGGTGTAGAATGGGCTATAAAGGTGCTTATTAGATTAAGAGGGACAGATTTTCCCCTTAAAAAAATAGAAGATAGACTAAAAGGCCCTGTAATTAAAGATAAATCCATAAAAGAAATAATTGAAAAAATGGATTTCCCTGTAAAAAATCCTGCAGAAGTGTTATATAAGATAAAAAAGTGATATAATAGACTTGACATTTCTTTCAAAATATATTATTATCTTTCAAAATATAAAAAGGGAGGTAAATTGTTATGAAAAGGTTGGGCCTTTTTGTTTTAATGTTTGTACTCCTTGTTTCTGCCTTCGCATTTGCAACTCCAAAAGACATACTCGTTGTAGGAACAAGAGAAGATGTAAGGATGCTAGATCCTGCAGTGACATTTGACAATCAAGATTGGAGAGTAACATATCCATGTTATGATCGTTTGGTAAGGTACAAAGGGTCATCTACAGAAGTAGAGCCTTCAGTTGCAGAATCATGGGAGGCAAACGAGGATGGTACAGTATGGACCTTCACTTTAAAAAAGGGAATCAAATTTGATGATGGTACTCCTCTTGATGCCCGTGCTGTAAAATTTACCTTTGAGAGACTCAAAAAGATAGGAAAAGGGCCTTCTGATTACTTCACAGAGATAAAAGAAATAAAAATCCTCGGAGATTACAAAGTACAATTTGTATTAGAGTATCCTTATGCTCCATTTATATATACATTGGCAACAAACGCTGCAAGTATTTTGAACCCAAATATTATAAAACATGAGGAGAATGGAGACCTTGCACAAAAATGGTTGGCAACTCATATTGATGGATCAGGTCCATTTAGATTAAAAGAATGGGTAAAAGATGAAAAAATCGTACTTGAGGCAAAGGATAATTATTGGGGAGAAAAGCCAAAATTAAAACAGGTTATTATCAAAGTAATAAAAGAATCCACTGACCAAAGAATGGCACTTGAAAGAGGAGATATAGACATAGCAGATGGCATATTAGTTGATCAATTAGATAAACTTTCTAAAAATCCAGATGTAGTAATAAGAAAATACCCTTCTCAACTTTGTAATTATGTCTATATTAACAATCAGAAGAAACCTCTTGACAACAAGCTTGTAAGACAAGCCCTAAATTATGCAGTAGACTATCAAGGCATAATAGATTTTGTACTTAAGGGAAATGGTATCCAAATGAGAGGACCTATTCCAAAGGGTATGTGGGGACATAGTGAAGATGTATTTCAGTATACCTACAACCCAAAAAAGGCAAAAGAACTTCTCAAAAAGGCAGGGTATGCCAAAGGTCTGGAGCTTGAAATTATGTATTCCAGTGTACAACCTACATGGGAAGAAGAGGTTCTTATTCTTCAGAGTAACTTTTCCGATATAGGGGTAAAACTCAATATTAGAAAGCTTGCAAATCCAACAATGAGAGAAAGGGTAGATAAGGGACAGTTTGACCTATGTATGGGTAGATGGTCACCAGACTTTGCAGACCCTTCTATGTTTATGAATTATTGGTTTGACTCTTCAAAGTGGGGGCTTGCAGGGAATAGATCTTTTTATAAAAACGATGAGGTAGATAAGCTTATAAGGGAAGCACTTAAGATTCCTGATCAAAAGAAACGTGAAGAGCTTTACAAAAAGGCACAAGATATTATAATGGAAGATGCACCTTATATACTACTTTATCAAACTATGAGTATTATCCCTATGAGAAAAGAAGTAAAGAACTTTATATATAATCCTATGCTCGAAAGGATGTATAATTTTGAATCTATATATAAATAAAATAT
>CAYWXH010000036.1:0-5866 GCA_964462295.1 uncultured Atribacterota bacterium | reverse complement strand
ATCTATATAATTCCAGTAATGCTTGGGGTAACAATACTGGTATTTCTTATATCTCATACGATACCTGGGGACCCGGCAAGTCTCATTGCCGGGCCCAAGGCCTCCAAGGCTACTATAGAAAGAATTAGAAAGGATTTAGGTTTAGATAAACCCATATATGTACAATATTTAATATACCTAAAGGGGATATTAAAAGGAGACTTTGGAGTTTCTATAAGAACAGGGACAGATGTATCATCTGATCTTAAAAAATATTTCCCTGCTACTTTGGAACTTACCTTATTTAGCATGTTATTCGCAATTGGTGTAGGTATACCACTTGGGATAATATCTGCGATAAAACGAAACAAATGGCCTGATCATATATCCCGTACATTCTCCATATTTGGCGTATCTATGCCTGTGTTTTGGTTGGGACTTCTGTTATTATTGGTATTTTATAGTAAACTAAAAATCCTTCCTGGCTCAGGAAGACTCGATACTATTCTCTCACCCCCCTATCATATTACAGGTATGTATACAATAGATGCCCTTCTTACCGGAAACTGGCCTGTATTTTTTAGTGCACTTACACATCTCATACTACCTGCTTTTTGTTTGGGGTATGTATATCTTGCTATCATCACCCGTATAACCCGCTCCTCCATGCTTGAGGTATTAAACAAAGAATATATAGAAACTGCAAGGGCAAGCGGGATTCCAGAAAAAAGTGTTATATTAAAACATGCCCTAAAAAATGCACTTATCCCTGTTGTGACCATTATAGGAATATCATTTGGAGAACTTATGGGAGGGGCAATCCTTACAGAGACAATCTTTTCCTTTCCTGGTGTGGGAAAATATGTGGTAGAATCTATAAACTATCTTGATTTTCCTGCGATTATGGGATTTACTGTAGTGGTTACTTTTGTCTATGTATTTATGAATCTATTAGTAGATGTGGTCTATGCCTTTTTAGACCCACAAATAAGGTATTAGCATATGAAGAAAAAGATGCCACTTACTTTATATCTTATACTAAAAAGTCCTTTAACACTATTTGGAGCAATACTTGTGATATTACTCATTCTTATGGCCATATTTGCACCCCTTATTGTCCCTTATAATCCAAACAAAATAAGTCTTAGAGAAAAACTTGCACCACCATCTCTAAAACACCCCTTTGGCACAGATGAGGTAGGAAGAGATTTACTAAGCAGAGTAATATATGGTTCTCGTATCTCTCTTCAAGTAGGTATTGTCGTAGTACTTTTGTCAGGTATACCGGGTATCCTAATAGGTGCATTTTCTGGATACTATGGTGGACAATTAGATAATACAATAATGCGTGTAATGGATATTGTTATGGCATTTCCACCCCTTGTACTTGCACTCTCCATTGCAGCAGCCCTTGGGCCAAGTCTTGTAAACTCTATGATGGCTGTTGCATTTATTATGATACCAAAATTTTCTCGACTAGTAAGAGGGGAAACCTTATCTATCAAAGAAAAGCCATTTGTGCTTGCAACCAAGGCACAAGGTGGGAGACCCATTTATATTATATTTCGGCATATAATACCAAACTCTCTTTCATCTGTAATAGTACTTGCAAGCCTTGTGATGGGTGATGCTATTCTTGTTGCTGCATCTCTTAGTTTTATAGGCCTTGGGGCACAGCCCCCTACGCCAGAATGGGGTGCCCTTGTGAGTGTGGGAAGAAAATACATTCTTGACCAATGGTGGTATGCTACATTTCCTGGTCTTTTCATATTTCTTGCTGTTATGGGATTTAATCTATTTGGTGATGGCCTACGAGATATATTAGACCCAAAGATAAGAGGGAGATAATGGAAGAGATACTTAAAATAGAAAACCTTCACACATATTTTCACACATATAGAGGCATATTAAAGGCATTGACAGGAGTAAATTTTTCACTATACAAGGGAGAAATTTTGGGACTCGTTGGAGAGACAGGCTGTGGAAAGTCAGTAACTGCACGCTCTATAATGCGTCTTGTCAAAGAACCTGGCAAGATAGAAGATGGAGAGATTATATATAAAAATAGCAATCTATTAGCACTATCTGAAGAAGAAATGAGAAAGATAAGAGGAAGGGAAATCTCTATGATATTCCAAGAACCTATGACCTCATTAAACCCTGTACTAAAGATCGGAACCCTTATGACAGAGGTAATAATGGTACACAAAAAGGTAGATAAAAAGAGGGCCCTAAAAATTGCAAAAAAGATGCTAAAAGAGGTGAAGATGCCAGATCCTGAAGAGGTACTTAATAAATACCCCTTTGAGCTTTCAGGTGGCATGAGACAAAGGGTCATGATTGCTATGGCACTATCCTCTGATCCTGAGATACTTATTGCAGATGAACCTACTACTGCACTTGATGTTACCATACAGGGACAGATTCTAAAACTCATAATAGAGCTTTCACAAAAAAGAGGTACATCTGTACTTCTTATAACACATGATCTTGGTGTAGTTGCAAATGTAGCAGATAGGGTAATAGTAATGTATGCAGGAAATATTGTGGAAGAGGGAAAGGTAAGAAATATTTTCACAAATCCTGCACATCCCTATACAAGAGGTCTTCTAAAGTCCCTCCCTTCATTGGCAAAAGAAGGAGAAGAGCTTCCTACCATTCCTGGTACACTACCAAATCTTATAGAACCCCCTAAAGGCTGTCTCTTTTACGAAAGATGTGATATTCGCGATGAATTTTGTAATGAGAAAAGACCTGAAAGATTTCATTTAGGAGAAGGGCACTATGTCTGGTGCCATAAGATAAAAAATGAAAAAATGGAAAGATTAGGGTATGGAACTAATTAGGCTAGAGGATGTAAAAAAGTACTTTATAAAAAAAAGTATACTTAAAGGGAAAAGCATACTTAAGGCAGTAGATGGTGTTACCCTCTCGATTCAAAAAGGGGAAACACTTGGCCTTGTGGGAGAATCGGGATGTGGAAAATCCACCCTTGGACAGGTGCTTCTAAATCTTATGCCACCTACAGGAGGAAAAATTTACTATCAAGGAAAGGAACTTAGCAAGCTACCCAAACAAGAAGAATACCTATTAAGAAGAAAAATTCAGATAGTATTTCAAGACCCATACTCCTCTCTTGACCCTCGTATGACAGTAGGGGCAATACTTACATCCCCCCTTAAAATCCATAGGATTGGAACAAAAAAGGAAAGGATCGAAAAGGCAAAAGAGACCCTTTCTAAGGTAGGTCTTCCACTTCCCCGTCTTGATAGATTTCCTCATGAATTTTCAGGGGGACAGAGACAAAGGATAGGCATTGCTCGAGCACTTATATTAGATCCAGAATTTATCGTACTTGATGAACCTACATCTGCACTTGATGTATCTGTTCAGGCACAGATACTAAACCTCATAAAGAGATTGAGAGAGGAATTAAATCTTACTTATCTCTTTATCTCTCATGATTTAAGTGTAATAAAATATTTAAGCACACGTATTGCAGTTATGTATCTTGGGAAAATTGTAGAAATTGGAAAAACTAAGGATATTGTCAATACCCCTATGCATCCATATACAAAAGCCTTGTTTTCCTCAATACTACCTCCCCTACCACCTGAAGGAGAAAAAAAGATAACAACACTAGAAGGAGATGTACCAAGTCCGGTAAATCTCCCAAAAGGATGTAGGTTCCATACAAGATGCCCCTATGCAAAACCTATATGTAAAGAAGTAGAACCAGAGTTAAAAACTGTTCACGGAGAGCATAAAGTAGCCTGTCATTTGATTCTCTAATCTTCAATATCAAAAATTTAGAATTAGCTTTTTCTTTATTGTTTATTTTAATTTTATTTTAATATTCATATAATATTATAATTATAAAAATAAAAAAAGGAGGGTTTTATGAGTGAAAAATTCGATGTAATAGTAATTGGAGGGGGTCCAGGAGGAACACCTGCTGCGATCCAACTTGCCAAAAAAGGGAAAAAGGTATTACTCGTTGAAAAAACAGGAAAACTAGGTGGAGCATGTTTATTTGTCGGTTGTATACCTTCAAAAATTATTAAACACTTTGCAGATGATCATATTGAAGAAGAACCCCTTTCAACAAAATGGAAAAAAATTAGAGAAAGAATGTCATTTATTCTAAATAATAGGTCTAATGCCGCAGTAAATAATATAAAATCCTTATCAAATGTAAAATTCGTAATAGGTACAGCATCTTTTGTCTCAGATAATGAGGTAAAAGTAGAAGAGGAAAATGGAAAGGTCTCTAACTACACATTTGATAATGCAATAATAGCCACAGGTGCTATTTCTTTTATCCCTCCATTTAAAGGAAATGGAACAAGAGATGTTCTTACAAATGAGAAACTATTTAATCTAGAAGAGCTTCCAAAATCTCTACTTATAGTTGGTGGTGGACCCATAGGAGTAGAACTTGCCCAGATGCTTTCAAAATTAGGGGTAAAGTGTACTATAGTAGAGTTATTAGATAGTATTTTATATGGGATAGTAGACCCTGAATTTGTAAAAGTACTTACCGAAAAACTCTCAGATTCTAATATTCCTATATTTACATCCTCAAAAGTAACAGAAATAAATAAAGATGATAATGGTTTTGACACATCATTTATCCTCCCAAATGGAGATACAAAACATATACGTTCTGATCAAGTACTAGTAGTAACAGGCAAGGTACCAAATATCAATGAACTCAACTTAGATGCAACATCTATAAAATATGATAGAAAAGGTATAATTACGAATGAATTTTTGGAAACTACAACAAAAGGTATCTATGCAACAGGTGATGTAACTCAGGGACCAAAATTTGCACATACAGCTACTTATGAGGCAAATATTGCTTCAATGAATATCCTTATGGGAAATAAAAATAAAGTAGATTTTACGAAGAACTCATGGGTCTTATTCTCCGACCCAGAAATTGCATCAGTTGGCTATGATGAAGAAAAAGCCAGAGAAAAAGGTTTTGATGTAATAACTGGGGAATACGATTATAAAATAGATGCAGCTGCCCAGGTAAGAAACGAACCATTTGGCACATTAAAGTTTGTAGTAGATAAAAATACTTTGGAAATACTTGGCATTCATATACTTAAAAATGGTGCATCATCCCTTGTAGGTGAGGCAAGCTTAATTATATCAAATAGACTTACATTAAAAGATGTAGCAATGGCAATCCATCCACACCCTACATTAACTGAGGCATTTGGAGTACTTGCGATAAATATGCTAAGTAACATTTGATAAAGAGGGCTCCTCTGAGCCCTCTTTTTTTATATATTAGAATAGCTATCTTGTAAATATTAAAACTTAAAAAAATGGGACTCCCATTGAAAAATTTTTTTCATTTGCTATTATTTTATCCATACTCCTTCTCTACCCACTATCTCGGAAAACCTACCCTATTTTATATCCATATGTAACTTCAAGGAATTTATGTCTCTTACTTATTGTTGCAATTATTCATGCCTCCCATCTGTCACTGAGAAGAATCCATACCCACTCTAATTGTCACTGCAAGAAGCCCACCCCCCATACATCATTGCGAGAAGCCCGTATTTTGGGCGAAGTGGCAATTTCTATCTCCTAATGCCCCCCTATTCCCGTTACGTCATTGCGAGGAAGGGCGCATTTTGCCCTGACAAAGCAATCTCTGGTACCAAGAGACAATATGTACGGAAATGAGGGAGCGAAAAGAGAGATTGCCACGGGGCTACAATACAAGCCCCTCGCAATGACGATTCCCAGAAGCCTGCACATCCCCACTATGTCATTGCGAGGAGCGAAGCGACGTGGCAATCTCTGGTAGCCAAAGACTAGGTCCACAATAGTTCACACTTATGCTATAATAGAGAAAAACCTA
>CAYWXH010000035.1:0-15498 GCA_964462295.1 uncultured Atribacterota bacterium | reverse complement strand
ACCCCAAAAGAGAGATTGCCACGCATCACTTCGTGATGCTCGCAATGACAAGGGGAAAGGGCGGGACTCGTAATGACAAACCTTGGGGGTCGCAGATTGTCACGGCCCCTGACAGATCTCACAATGACGACTAAGGGGAACACGAGAGTTGCTTCTCGGAGATTGCCACGGGGCTAAAAAACAGCCCCTCGCAATGACAATTCCTAGTAGGCTCCCTATCTGTCATTGCGAGGAAGGGTGTCTTTTGCCCTGACGTGGCAATCTCTGGTACCCGAGGTGATTGTGGAACCCCAAAAGAGAGATTGCCACGCATCACTTCGTGATGCTCGCAATGACAAGGGGGAAAGGGTGGGGCTTGTAATGACAAACCTTGGGGGTCGCAGATTGCCACGGCCCCTACGGGTGCTCGCAATGACAAGGGGAAAGGGTGGGACTCGCAATGACAAGGGGGGAGAAGGGTCTCGCAATGACAGGGGGGAAGAGCTCGCAATGGCAAAGAGTGGGGGTGGCCCTTGTAATGACGAAAAAAAAGGCCAAAAGTAAAAATAGTCCCTCCTAATGAAGAAGGCAAGGGTGAATTTTGTCAACAGTCAAAGAAGGGGCAAAGCTGCTACATTCTAACAAAAGATACAAGTACTTACATATATAAATAGCTAATCATTATCCTCACTATCTCCCTCAAATACCAATACATAATCTGGCTCATAGGTAAGGAATAAGTTCTCATCTTGATTCCATAAGGCATCTTTAATGGGTAGCTCCACATTTACCAACATATCCCTTTGCACCACATAAAGTACTGTCTCTCCTTGAAAGATTTTCCCAACCACTTTTGTAGGAAGAGAGTTTGGAGTTTTTTCTTTTTGAAGTTTTAGATAGCCTGCCCGACTAAGTGCTATAGCATCATTAGAAGGGTGTAAATCTGTCATCTTTTTTCCTTTTATAGTTTCCCCTTTTTCATTTTTTATTATGACATATCCACTGTCTTCTCTTAAAACCTTTCCTTTAAATAGTGACTCAAAACCCATAAATTTTGCAACAAAAATAGTTTTAGGGTTATGATATAGATTTTCAGGTGTATCATATTGCTCTATCTTCCCTTTATTTATAACTGCAACCCTATCTGATAGGGCAAGTGCCTCTGACTGATCATGGGTTACATATACAGTAGTTATACGGAGCTCTCTTTGCATCCTTGCAAGTTCTGTTCTCATTTCTGTTCTAAGTTTTGCATCCAAATTGGAAAGGGGTTCATCCATAAGTAAGAGATCTGGTTGAATAACTATTGCCCTTGCAATAGCAACACGCTGCTGTTGACCTCCTGAAAGTTGTGAAGGAACCCTATTTTCATATCCAGAAAGCCCTACAAAAGATAGTGCCTCAAGGACCTTTTTTTCTATAATATTTTTGGATACATTTCTCATACGTAAGCCAAAGGCAACATTTTCAAATACGGTAAGATGGGGAAAGAGTGCATAATTTTGAAAAACAAATCCCATATTTCTCTTATTAGGGGGTAAATTATTATAAATCTTCCCATCTACACGGATCTCTCCATCTACTACAGGCAAAAATCCTGCTATAGCCCTTAAAGTTGTAGTTTTTCCACACCCAGACGGACCTAAAAGGGAGACAAATTCTCCTTTTTCTACGGATAATGAAAATCCCGAGAGAACAGAACTACCTCTCTCATATTCTACTGAAATATTTAAAAGTTCTAAAAATGCCATAACCTTCTCCTATATAATCTTGGATACCCCAAGTAATTTTTGCATCGTAAATACTACCCCCAATGTAATAACTATAAGGATCGTGGCAAGTGCTGCAATACTTGGATCAAAGTAGTATTCCATATATGTAAGCATTACTATGGGAAGAGTAGAAACTCCGGGTCCTGTAAGAAACAATGATATAGGGACATTATTAAAGGAGGTTATAAAAGTAAGGATAAAAGCAGATATAAGCCCTACACTTATATTGGGAAGTACTACCAAAAAGAAAGTTTTGATGCGAGATGCCCCAAGGCTTACAGCAGCCTCCTCTACAGAAACTGGGAGATTGAGGATTGATGAGTGAATCATCCTTACAGCAAAGGGAAGGATAATAATAGTATGTCCTATAAGGAGGGTGGTGTTTATGGAAAACACCCCCATAAGTACGAAGATACGCAAAAGGGCAAGTCCTGCAACCATCTGAGGAACTATTACAGGAAAAGTAGTGGCAAGCTCCACTACCCTCTTTCCGAAAAAAGAAAATCTTGCAAGGGCATAAGCCACAGGGATGCCCAATAAAAGTGCAAAAAATGATGCCAAAATAGCAATTTGTATGCTTATCTTAAATGCATTTATAAACATAGGCATAGAAACCACCTTTTGAAACCAAAAAAGGGTAAACCCCACAGGAGGAAAAGAAAGAGTTTGGCTCTGACTAAATGATGCAGAAAAGATAATAACAAATGGACCTATAAGAAAAATAATGGCAAGTACTAACATAAAATAAGAAAAAAGGCCTGTCTTCATGCTTTCCTTATACCTCCAACTCTACGTAATAGACCATTTATGAAAAGAGTAGTTAAAAACATAATAACTGCAATAACGGTGGCCATATTCCAATCAAGGACTACAGAAGCCTTTTGATAAAGCAATGTACTCAACATAAGTACCTTACTCCCACCAAGGATTGCAGGGGTTACATATGCTGTAATAGAACCTGTAAAAACAAGTGTTCCTCCTATAATAAGACCCTCTTTACTTAAAGGAAGCTTCACCTTGATAAATGTTTTAAAGCCATTTGCCCCAAGACTCCTTGCAGCAAGGAAAAGGTCTTCAGGGATATTCTCAAGTGCACTTACCAGAGAAAGTATCATAAGTGGCATAAATAGCTGTAATAGGCCAACAAATACAGCACCTTCAGTATAAAGAAGTCTCACTGGTTCTTTATACACTCCAAGCCATATAAACAATTTATTTATAAGTCCATGCCTTCCCAGTATGGCAAGCCAAGCAAAGGTTCTCGCAACAGGATTTGTCATAAGGGGAAGAACTGTAAGGGTCATAACAAAAGTCTTTAAAGACCTATTTTTTATAGATACTATGGCAGATGAAGCGGGGTAAGATATAAAGATGGCAAACAAAGTAGTCCAAAAGGCTATATATATACTTCTAAAATAGGCCTCACGTGCTACCCTATCCTGAAAGAAAGAAAGGTATGGCCAGAGTGTCCAGCCCCCAGGTGGATGGTAGACACTCTGGCCAAATACCATAAGTAGTGGAATCAGAAAAAAGACCACCACAAAAGAGATAGTTGGTAAAACTAAAAGCAAAACCCTTCTCACTACTTACTATTTCCCTGCTATTTTTTCATTCCAAATCTTCAACCATTTATCCCTATTCTTAACTATAAAATTCAAGTCATAAAAACGGAGTGATTTCATCTGGGCTTCGCCATAGGTAAGCTTTTCTGCTATCTCCTTTGGAACCTTTACCCCTTTATTTACAGGAGAATCTACAAGATCCATAGCCTCAGCCTCTTGAACATCTTTGCTTAATATAAAATCAATATACTTATAAGCCTCATCAAGATGTTTGGCCCCTTTTACAATACTTACCGTACTCATAAAACCAAGCATTCCTTCTTTAGGATTTACCCATTTTAAGGGTAAACCTGTTGCCAAAAGTCTTCCCCATGCAAATCTTGGCACAGGGGCTGCCCAAATCTCACCCATTTTAAATAAGTTTATAAGCTCTGATGACCTTTTGTAAAATGTTACAACATTAGGTTTTAAAGCGGCAAGCTTATCAAATGCTAAAGATAAAGATGGGTCATCTGCCTTACCACCCCAGAGTTCATTTGTAAGTATCATAAAGGCAGGACCATAGGTAATGGTAATATTAGGCAGTGCAATCCTTCCCTTTAGATCCTCTCTCCAAAAGTCCTTCCAAGAGGTAATAGGGGTCTTTATCTTATCTGTTCTATATACGATACTGTATCCAAAAACAGAATAGGCAATGGCATAATTGCCTCCGATAGGGTCTTTTGCAAAGTCATAGATCTTGTCATAGTTTTTCAATTTTGAAACATCAATAGGTTGAATAAGACCCTTTGTTTTAGCAAGTGCTGCATAGTAATCTGCAAAATGGACCACATCAATCACAGGGTTTTTCTTCTGGACCTCAAGCTTGGTAAGACGAGTAGAATTATTACCAAGTTCCCTTACTATATCTATACCATAATTTGCCTTAAAGGGTTTTGTAATGTTCTTATCAATAAGATCAAGATTAAAACCCCAGGTAGAGACATATACCTTGCTCCCAGAAAATGCCAATCCACTCAATAAAAAGACCAGTGCAAAGACTAATACAAAAAGTCTTTTCACAAAAACCACCTCCTCAAAAGATTTATTTATAAAATTAATATATCATATGGAAGTCAATACTGTCAAATATCTTTTAATAAATCTTATACCAAACTGTTTTACTCTCTTCTTCCTCTACTATAACCCCTCTATCAAAAGCTTGAATTTTAAGCCTTCCCTTAAAGAGAAAAATACCCGGGGTTCTACCCTTCCCTAATCGAGAGATAAGTTTTTTATTTACTGTCAGAATCTTCAAAAACGCAAGATCGAGTGTGTAAGTTTTCGAGAAATCTTTAAATACACCTTCCCATCTTCCCGTCTTAAGTTCTTGCATAATTAACCCTTTAGAAAAACCATAAAACTTATATCTTGCATTAAACCCTGGAATTTCTGATTCCTTATAAAGTGGTGTACCAAGTTTTTTAGAAAATACAGAAAGGTTTGCTCGAGTACCTGTATAGATGTATGTATTTGTACCTGGTGCCTTATATTTATGTATCTTTCCAGAAGTAGGGGTGTACAATGCTAAAATCTTGGCCTTTAAGGAAGATATCTCTTTTCTTAAGGGATCTTGTTTTGAGAATGCCCACATATAATTACCTATAGCCATTATTTGTCTATAGGCCCCTTTTATATCACCCTTTTTTAGATAATATCTTGCTTTTTCATATATAGAAATAGCCTTTTTCCTCGTTCTCTCTGCCTTCTCCACTCGGGAAATCCCGTATTTTGCATCTTTATTATTCGGATCCATTTTAAGCACTTCTTGATAGAGGGCCCCTGCCCCATCTAAATCCCTTATATTATAAAGATTCTTTGCATCTTTTAGTTTTTTAGATATCTCTTCTTTAACTTTTCTGGTATTTTCTAAAACATCTTCCCCTACATCTACCTGAAAATCAAGAGAGCCCTGGGCAAGGACTTTTCCACTTTTATCAAATACCTTACATAAGAGACTACCTGTACCTTTTTTACCTCTCTTTACAGTAATAACCTCTCCCCTTTCTCCCTCTACCTTTACAATTTCTGTATCTGGATCGCTCTCCCAAGCTAAGGAATCAAAAGAAGAGAGTAGTTCTTGGTCCAAGATAGCCTGAAATTTGATCTCTTCCCCTACGGCAATCTCTTCATCTAAGGGGATAAATCCTATACCTTCTTTATAGACAAGGGGCCTTTCTCCTACAACACCTACTTTCTCTATTTTAATAATCCCAGGTGTAGAGGTTGGTAAAGGAGTCGGTGTATAGGTAGGAGTTGGGATCGCAGTGGGTGATGGTGTAGGGGTAGGTGATAAGGTTGGTAAAGGAGTAGGGGTTGAGGTCGGACTTGGAGATGGAGAAGGAGTTGGGGAGACAGATGTATGATTAGGAGCAAACTTTACCCTTATCCTTTTATATATAAGATTTCTCGGGTTTGACTTTTTTGCATATATAAATACAATATCTCCCTCTTTATACTCAAGTTTTATACCCCTTTTAAGCCTTACCTTTATCCTCTCCTCTCCCAGAGGGAAAATTTTTCCTTCAAGGGGAGAAATTATTACAAAGTCAGGAAATTCATCTATTTCATAAAGTATAGTCTCTTTTTCTGACTGATTTATCACACTTATATACATTACATCCTCTGGATCCTCAAATAGGAGAGTATCTTTTGAAAAGGTGAGTAAGTTATCTGAAAAGGCAACCAAAGAAAAGTTAAGCACAAAGACTATAAAAAACATAAAAACAAAAATCTTTTTCACATCTACCACCTCCAGCTTATCTATTTTTAATAATTATAACATATAAAATTTTTAACCCAAGCATCGCCTACAACCTTTTATGAAATTACATTATGGCTAAGATAAAAATCAAAAAACCAAAAAGAGATATAATGAGGGATGTTATAAAACTCAAAAGCATAATTTGGCCAATTGTAAAGAAAAAATAGATCATAAGCAATGTAATGGGAAGGAGAAGAAAGGCCACTTTAGTATTTAGTTTGAATAATACCAAGTTAGAAAGAATGGTGAAAATTACATATTGGACAGGAAAAAGATTAGAAGGCCTATTTAATGAATACAGAAAAAGTATTCCTTTATCAAACCAGGTCTTAGGGGGGATATGTGGAGAAAGAAAAGAGGTATGAAATAACAGGTAAAATACAAAAACAAATGTAGCTGTAAAGAAAAATGAAAAAGATGTTACAAGAAACTCCCTATCGTCGTTTTTTGCAAAGAAAAAGGGTATCATCCAGATAAGAAAAAATACAATATACGGAAGAAGAAAACTTACAACAAAAAGAATCTTGTCATTAAAAGAGAAAAAACTCAAAAGATGGGATAAATACTCCTTTGGTATGTGAAAATTTACAAAGTAATAACCCAAAAGGGCCTCTATGACAAACAAGAGAAAAAATAAAAACCCGAAAAACCTCCTCATAATCCCCCTCCTTCTAATATTTACCTATAAGAAGTGCCGATTTTTCACCTTTATTCACATATCCCACATAATAGATTTTCCCCTTTCTCGCTTTTACATCAAGTATCTTACCCTCATGATTCAGGATAATATCCTCAAGATTTCCATCTTTTCGCCTCTTAAAAAGTGCAGGATGAAAGACCCCATTTTTTTTAATAAAACCTCCTCCATAGATAGTACCATTTTGAAAAGAAAGGGAAGTTATACCCTCTGACTCTTTCTTCTTCCACGGTTTTTCATATTCTATATTTCCTGCAAGGTCCACCTTTATAAGAAGAGGTGACCAAAAATTATAAAGGGAAAGCCCGGAAAACCCACCAAAAATAATACTATAACCATCCCATGTGGCACTCTTTATAAAATACTCCTTATCTTGTCCTAAAACCCTATCCCATATCTTTTTCCCTTTCATATCCAAAAGTGCTATATATGTTCCCATCTTAAAATCATGCCCAAAATCGTGTGTCTGCCCAAAAACTATATAACCCACATCCTTTTTGTATAAGATACCCTCTGGATATTCAAGATGCGGGATATCAATCTCCATCCCTACTTTGCCTCTTTCATCTATTGTAAAAATATAAGATGCATGACTATCCCTTCTCTTTGCCAAAATAACAAAACCATCTTCTGTTTTGACAAAGGACTTTGCCATCTCACAGTAACTCTCACCATAGGGGGTCATATTTTTCTTTCTTCCAGATACAGAATACCAAAGAAAAAGCACATCACTACAGCCTGTACCAAATGAATTTGTAGTTCCAAGTAGATATATACCTTTGTCATCTACATAAAGGTCTTCCACCCAATCATCAAAAAATCCCCCATAGTGATGTTTCCAAACAGTACTATAATCTTTGTTAAATCTTGCAATATAGACATCTTTCATGCCAAAGGAAGGAGAGGTAGTAAGGCCACCTACTACAATATCTCCATTATTCATAACATAAAGACTTTTTCCAATTATATCTTTTGGACCTTCTATAACCTTTTCAGAGGCCCATGAAAAAGATACAAACAACAAAGAAAGGAAAAGCAAAAAGAAAGAAATTCTATAAAATTTTTGCACCATCAACCACCTTCACCTTATATATAGAAGGTACTAACCCTGTAGCCTTCAAATATTTATCCTTCATGTATGAGACAAACCCCTCTTCTTTATCTATATCTATGATATTAATTGTGCAGCCCCCAAATCCTGCACCTGTCATCCTTGCACCTACTACACCAAACTCCCTTGCCAAAGAAAAGGCTGTATCTAACTCAAAAGAGCTCACCTCATATAGTTTGGCAAGACTCTCGTGGGCCTCAAATAAAATCTTTCCCATTGAAACTATATCTCCCCTTTTTAAAGAATCTACCACTTTTATTACCCTATCATTTTCAAATATTACATGCTCTGCCCGCCTATCAAGGGGTTCTGAAAGCTTTGACTTACATAGGAGAAACTCTTCTTTTGATATCTCTCCAAGGTATCTATAATCCTTCCCGAGACAGCTATTTAGAATGGAGAGGGCCTTTTCACACTCCTCTCTTCTCCTATTGTAAAAAGAGGTAGCCAAAGACCTCTTTGCCTTTGTATCAAACACCATAAGGCTCTTATCTTTTAATTCAAAAGGTATATGAGAAAAACTAAAATCTTTAAAATCTATAAAAAGCGCCTTATCCTTTTTCCCAAAAACAGAAATAGTCTGATCCATAAGCCCACAATTTACCCCTATATATTCATTTTCTACCCTTTGGGCAAGATAAGGTATCAGATCTTTATCATATGAAATATCCGCATATGATATTAATGCAAAGATAAGTGAAACTGTAAGGGCTGCAGATGAGGAAAGTCCCGAACCTATAGGAATATCACCAAGGAGGGTAAGATCTGCACCATAAAGAGGGATTCCTGCATCTTCAAGGACCCAAAAAACACCTTTTACATACTTTAACCAAAGAGGGTCTTCTCTTGATGATGTAAGCTCTCTTATCATAAATTCACCAGATTCATTAAAATTGCCAGAATATACCCGTACAAGGGGGTCCTTTCTCGGTGAAAGTGCAACTTTTATATATCTATCTATAGCAACAGGTAATGCATATCCCCCGTTATAGTCTGTGTGTTCTCCTATTATATTTACCCTACCTGGTGCCTGCACTATAAACCTTGGGCCCTTCTCATAAACTTCTCTATGTAATACTTCAATTTTCATATACACCCTCCTTTAATACATTCTAACTACTATTGTAATATAGTTATCTCAGAAGTCAATCCCAAAAAATTATAAAAATAACAAATCTTGACATTGTATTTTAAAAATTTTATAATGTTTTTAAAACAAAAATAAGGTATAAAAAATGATTAGAGAAGTCATTAAAGTAGAAAACTTGAGGAAATACTACAAAGATGTAAAAGCCGTAGATGGCATATCTTTTTCGGTAAGATACGGAGAAGTTTTTGCCTTTTTGGGGCCAAATGGGGCTGGAAAGACCACTACTATCGAAATCTTAGAGGGTCTAAAAAGTTATACAGAAGGTAAAATTTACTATTTTGGGGAAGAAACAGAAGAGATTGGTCCCAAAATCAAAGAACGGATAGGTGTCCTTCTCCAGGAGACAAGGCTTATAGACCAACTTACCGTAAGGGAGACCTTTTCTTTTTTCTCCTCATTTTACCAAAAAAACCTACCGATCGAGTACCTCCTCGAACTTGTAAGTATTGAAGATAAAAAGAATAGTTTTATAAAAAATCTCTCAGGTGGCCAAAAACAAAGAGTCGCACTGGGACTTGCTCTTGTAAATGATCCGGAGATCGTATTTTTGGATGAACCTACAACAGGCCTTGATCCACAGGCCAGACACAATGTATGGAATATTATAGAAAAATTAAAAGAAGATGGAAAAACCATATTTCTTACCACACATTACATGGAAGAGGCAGAGAGACTTGCAGATTATGTGTATATAATAGACCATGGACATATTATAGCAAAAGGTTCTCCATCTTCTCTTATATCATCTATGGGACAGGAGAGTGTGATAGAATTTAAACTCTCCAAAAATAAAAATCTAGTTCTCCCCTTTGATAATGTAAAACAAAAGGAAGATACTTACATAATAGAGGTAAAAGATATCCCTCAGGCAATGGAGAGGCTATTTGTATGGGCACGAGAAAAAAGCATAGAAGTAAGTGATATATCCATAAGGAGGCCTAATCTCGAAGATCTATTTTTAGAGCTTACCGGTAGGAGTTTAAGGGATTAATGAAAAAACTTTTCGGATATTTTCTCTTAGAATTCTTAAGTGAGATACGGGAAAAAGAAACCATTATTTGGGTCTTTCTCTTTCCTTTACTTCTATTTTTTGTCTTAAACCTAACTGTAGGTGGTGCCATAAATCAAGAAGAAAATAGTATAAGTTTTCGCTATGCACTCATTGGGGAAGAGACAATTTATGACAAATTTATAAAAGGTATCTTTACAAAGCTCTCTATATTTGAAAAAACTCCTATAAAAGATTTAAAAGAGGGGCTCTCGTATCTCAAAAGAGGAAAGGTAGATGTAGTTATTCTTGTAGATAAAGATATAAAAATCTACTATACAAAAGAACGTAAGTCCTCTGACCTTGCAAAAAAAGTAATAGAGGGTATCTTTAATAAAATAAACTTTACACTATCCTTAACCTTACAATATATAAAATATTATAGTCTTAAAAATTTCATACTCGGGGCCTTTAGAGTCGATATTACTCCCTTTATAAAACAGTTTAAACCTATAAACTACGAGATAGAAGGGATATCTCCTAATACACGCAAAAAATTCTCTTACAAAGATTACCTCTTCCCTGGGCTATTACTTATGGCTATTATAACCCTTGGTGCATTTAGTATACCATTAAAAATCACACTTTATAGAGAAACAGGTATATTAAAGAGATTTTTTGTAACACCCATTACCCCTTCTGTTTTGTTTTTAGGAAACCTATTTTCTTCTTTCTTTATAGTAGCCATTCAATATATAATTTTTGCCCTATTTTCGAAATACATTATAAAGGTAGGAATAAATGTATTTTCCCCTTTTATAATTCTATATGCACTTTTGACATTTTCACTATCCTATAGTATAGGGTTTGCAATAGCCACTATTGCAAACACACCTCAAACTGCAAACATATTGGGAAATGCTGTTTTCTTTCCACTTCAATTCTTAGGGGGTCTTTACTTTGCCGTAGATAATGCCCCATGGATAATACGTTGGTTTGTCCTTATAAATCCCCTAACATACATATCTTCGGGTATAAGAGATAAAATGGGTCTTATCCCCTCACCCTATCCATCTTATCTTTCTTTTACTATGCCCCTTATATGGATAGGAATCTTATTTATATTTGTAATATCCAAATTTTCCTGGCTAGGAGAGAAAAAATGAAGGCAGTGTTTATCTATTTTTTAAAGATCTTCTTTAGAAATAAAGGGGCACTTTTGGGGGCTATTCTTACTCCCATACTATTCTTAATACTTTTTGGTTTTATCTTTGGAGAGGAAGAGACCAAAGTATTTAAAGTGGGTATCTATCCCCATACCCAGGCCTCCCTTATAAAAACATTAGAAGATCTATCTTGTGAATATAAAATTTATAAAGATCTTTCCAATTTAAAGGAGGATATACAGAAGAAAAGATTAGATATAGGTATCAAGATAGAAAAAGGGGCTTTTACTTTTTATTACAACAGTGGAGATCTTAAAAATACTCCTATCGTAAAAAGTATGATAGATAGCATTATTACAAAACACGAGGGATATAGACATAAAACAGTAAAATTATTTTCAATAAAAACCTATAATATAAGGATAGGAAAGGTCCATACATCTTCTTTGGGATATATTATTCCCGGAGTTATCTCGATGTCCATACTTTCTGTAGGGATGTTTTCCATTATAGAGGCCTTCTCTAGATACAGAAAACTGGGAATCTTAAAGAGGTTCTCTGTTACACCTATGAATCCTCTTTCATTTATGAGTGGTATAATCTTGGGGAGATTACTCATAGGGGTATTTACTTCATATTTTATATATCTTGCTTCGGCCCTTTTATTTCACCTAGAATTTTCTGTTAATCTGATACTTTTTACCTTGAGCTTACTGATTTCAGGATTATCTATGAGTGGGTTTGGGGCATTAATTGTTCTACTCTTTAAAGAGGCCAATACTGCATCAAATGTAGGTAGTATTTTGTTTACCATTATGCTTTTCTTCTCAGGTATATATTTTCCTATAAATTTCTTACCCAAAGGAGTAAGGATATTTTCTTATATCTTTCCCCTTACCTATGTTGCACAAAATCTAAGATACGCCATGGGAGTAGAATATATAAATTACAAATTTTTCATACTATCCAATCTTATAATGCTTATAGGTGGCCTTATATTTTTAAAACTTGTAAGCAAAAAATATTTAGGAAAGGGCGTATAACCATTTATTACCTTTTTTGTATATGCCTCTCCTCTTGGAAGAGATATCTCTTTATCTTCCGTGTAGAAGTTTTTGGAAACTCTTCTTTTCGTAATTCAAAGTCTTTTACCCTCTTATAATCTGCAAGTTCTCTGGATAGTTCCTGTATCTCTTTTTTTAATATCTCTTTTATCTTTTCATCTGTCAATTCAAAACCTTTCTCTTTTGCTATAAGTTCAAGTTCTTCATAGTTTGGATAGATAATAGCATAAGGCACTTCATCCCTTTTAGAGGGATCATATCGACCAACAACTAATACCTCTGCAATATAGGGACTTTGAGAAAGAACAAGCTCTATCTCTTCAGGGAAGATATTTTTACCCCCCTTTGTTACGATCATACTTTTTAGTCTTCCTGTGATATATAAAAAACCATCTTTATCTAAATAACCAGAGTCACCTGTATAAAGCCAGCCATCTCTTAGCACCTCTTTGGTCGCCTCTTCATTTTTATAATACCCTTTCATTACAACTGGACCTTTTATGATGATTTCGCCCTTTCCTTCATTGTCAGGATTGGAAATCTTTACCTCAACACCAGGGATTGCAGGCCCCACTGAACCAATCTTATTTTTCCATTCAAGATTTACATTTGTAATAGGGGATGTCTCTGTTAGACCATATCCTTGGAGTATCTCTATACCAAAATTCCTATAACCAGATATAAGGGGTTTACTAAGTGGACCACCTCCAGATATAAAAAATCTAAGCTCTGTGAGGCCTAATTTCTCCACAATACTTCTAAACAAGTATCTTCCTATAGGTAACTTCAAATATTTACAAAAGAATATAGATAAACTATTTAAAGTTTGCATAATATAATATGCTGTTTTTCCCTTTTTCTTTATCTCTCTCCATACACCTTTATATAGTTTTTCCACAAGGAGTGGTACAACAAGTACTACTGTAGGTCTTACTTTCCTAAAGGTATTTATAAGGATCTGTGGCGCAAGAGAGCCTGCGTAAGTTATGCCTAAACCACAGTACAAAAGCGTAACAAGTCCTGCTGTGAACTCATAGGAATGATGAAGGGGTAGGACAGAGACAGCTCGGTCTTTCTCCGAAAAATTAAATTCCTGATATACAGCATCTACATCGGAAAGAATATTTCTATGTGTAAGCATTACGCCTTTTGAAACCCCTGTAGTTCCCGATGTATAAAGAAGTGATGCTACATCTTCCTCATCTACTTCGGCATTTGCAAATTTGGAATCCCCAAGATCATCTTTTCTTAACCTTCTACCCTTCTCTATTAAATTATCTATAAAAATATGCCCATCCTCTTCTACCTTATCTAAGGTAAAAACATATTCAATATTGGAAAGTTCACTTTTTATTTCATTAAATTTATTCAACAATCCCGATGAGACAAATATAGCCTTTGCTTCTGAATGGTTAAGCATATAAGCCATCTCTTTAGGTTTTAAGTATATATCTATAGGAACAGCTGTTATACCTAAAGAGGTAATGGCAAAGTATGAAATTCCCCATCTGGGTCGTGATTCTGAAAGAATCGAAATCTTATCCCCTCTTTTGAAACCTAAATCTAAAAGGGCGTATGAGAGAGAAATTATATTATCTATAAGCTCTTTATAAGTATAAGAAATACTGAGATCTTCCTTATCTATACTAAGTGCCTTTCTATCTTTATATCTGGGTAAAACTTTCAGCACAAAATCCTTAAAAGTCTTTATATTTAATTCTTTTTTTAGCGAACTTCTTGAAAAACTCTCCATAAAAATTCACACTCCCTGTAATTTGTGAAATTTATTAATGTAGATTTAGAGTATCAGAAAAATTTTATTCTGTCAATATTAATTATCTTTGGGCATAAAAATTTCAGTGGCCCATCGAAGGGCCTCCCAATAAAGGCCATCTATAATCTCTCTTCTTATCTTAAACTTCTCTGAATAATAAATTATATCCTCTTCTTTTACCTCTTCCCATGCCATAACAAGATCTAGAATATCCTTAAAGATATTAGGTCTACCTAAAAGGGCATCTTTCACATCTTGAGGAAGGGTAATATCCTCCAAAACTTCGCTTTTAGGTCTTCCCACCATTACATCTATCATAGAAAAAAGACCGACTAAGAAGGCCTCTCCTAAGCGATCTTTACCGATACCTATTTTTTCACTCAATAATTCACAAAATCTTGCACGCAAAAGGGAAAGAGCCGCTATCTCTTCTGGTTTATCTTCACTTAAATTTCCTAAAAGTACTACTGTAAGCCACTTTCTTATCCCCTCTATTCCTAATAAAACTAATGCTTGTTTTAAGGATTTTATCTCATTTTTTAGGGCAAAATGTGCAGAATTAATGTACTTTAATAATTTATACGGCAAAGATGCATCAGTTTTTATAATCTCTTCTATTTTATTAAAGTCGAGATTTTCATTCCTTACCTCTTTTAAAAGTCTAAGATAGGTTACCTTATATGCAGGGACATCGTGAGTGGAGATTATTACGGGTTTTGTAAAAAAATAACCTTGAAAGTACTTATATCCAAATTTTTTTCCCTGTTCAAACTCTTCTCGTGTTTCTACCTTTTCTGCAAGGAAAGAAAGATGAGGATTGGCGCTAAGAAGTTCTTCAATAACTATACCCCTCCCCTCTCCTTTTGTCAAGAAAAAATCAACCTTTATAATATCTGCAAGTTCTACAAGGGGTAGGAGTCCCTCCCTATATACAAAATCATCCAGTGCAATAAGATATCCTTCATTTTTTAACTCTTTCAAGGATTCTATTACCTCATTAGTAGGCTCCACATCCTCAAGGACTTCAACTATAAGTATATCTTTTGGAAAAAGCTTTGGAGTAGCATCAATTAAGAGCTTCTCAGGAAAATTTATAAATGCCTTTTTATAATTTACTACCTCTTCTATATGAAAAGAGGTAAAAGCAGCTGTTAAAACATGTAAAGTAGAAGTTACTGAATCCTCTCCTGTATATACATTTTCCAGCCCGGAGCGGAAAAGTAGCTCATATCCATATGTTTTTTCATTTTTTGTAAAAATAGGTTGACGTGCAAGGAAAATTTCTGACATGTCTAAATTATATATCAGTGTTCATAATCTGTCAAATTTATGTTAAAATAAAAAAGTACGACACGAAAAATTTTTTTGAGGTGAACTTATGAAATATCTACCTATTGGTTATGCTGATTTTAGGAAGATAATAACAGAGAAT
>CAYWXH010000034.1:0-16206 GCA_964462295.1 uncultured Atribacterota bacterium | reverse complement strand
CTCAGTTGGTAGAGCATCGGCTTCCCAAGCCGAGGGTCGCGGGTTCGAGTCCCGTTTCCCGCTTTTTTTATTCTATTCTACTATTCCCAATATAAGTTTTGGTCTATCTACCTTTTCTTTTCCTATTTTATAGGCCTTATTTAGATATTCCTCTGCTATTTTCAATTTTTCTTCACTATTTGCATGTATCCATGCAAGAACATCTCCTTTTTTGACCTTATCTCCTATCTTTTTCTCAAGGACTATCCCTACAGATAGGTCTATCTTATCCTCTTTTGTTTCCCTTCCTGCACCAAGTCGATGTGCTGCATCTCCTACATATCTTGCTATGAGCTCTTTTACATACCCATCTTCTTTTGCCTCAAAGGCCTTCACTATAGATGCTGTAGGAAGCTCTTCAGGATAATCTATTATAGAGGGATCCCCTCCCTGGTATTCTATCATTTCTCTAAATTTAGAAAGGCCCCTTCTATTTACGAGATTATCTTCTAAGAGTGTCCTTGCCTTATCTGGAGAGTCTACTTTTCCTGCAAGGTAAAGCATATAAGAGCCCAATGTCAATACAAGTTCTTTTACATCTTCTGGGATATTTCCCTTTAGCGCATCTATTGCCTCTTTTACCTCAAGGGCGTTTCCTACAGCTATTCCAAGGGGTTCTTCCATTGATGTAAGAACTGCAGTCATTTTTTTCCCCGCATCTTTTCCTATATCTACCATAATTTGTGCAAGTTCTTTTGCAGATCTTATATCTTCCATGAATGCCCCATTTCCTGTTGTTACCTCAAGTACGATCCCATCTGAACCAAGTGCTATTTTTTTGCTCATTATACTTGATGCAATAAGGGGGATACTCTCCACAGTCCCTGTTACATCACGAAGTGCATAGATTTTTTTATCAGCAGGTGCAAGCTCTCCGCTTTGTCCTACTACTGCAATACCTATATCCTTTACCTGTTCTATAAAGTCCTTAATATCTATTTCTGTTTTAAAACCTGGAATAGATTCGAGCTTATCTATTGTGCCCCCTGTTCTTCCGAGCCCTCTTCCTGACATCTTTGCCACAGGTACACCACAAGATGCAACAAGTGGTGCAAGTATAAGTGTTGTAACATCACCTATACCACCTGTACTATGTTTATCTATTTTTATACCAGGAATGGCAGATAAATCAAGGATTTTTCCTGAATTTGCCATAGCATGAGTAAACTCAAATGTCTCTTCTCTGTTCATACCATTAAAAAATACAGCCATCAAAAATGAAGACATCTGATAATCAGGTATATTCCCCTTTGTATAATTTTCTATGGTAAATGTTATCTCTTCTTTTGTAAGTTTTCCCTTATCTCTTTTTTTAATAATAATATCAAGGAAATTCATGATTTTTTCCTCCTTATCTTTATTAAAACTTGACATATAAGACTTCATTATATTATACTACAAAAAAATGAATTTAAGGAGGCATTAATGATAAAAATAAAGATAAAAACAGATGATGGATGGAAAGAGGTAGAGATAGAAGAAGGCAAGAGTTTACTTGATTATTTTAAAAAACAAAAAGATGTTATTGCTATTTTGGTAAATGGAGAACCAAAAGATCTAAGATATGTTCCTTCTTCGGGGGATGAAATAGAGCCTATTAAATTTTCTGACCCTATAGGACGGGAAATTTTCAGACATAGTAGCTCTCATCTTATGGCACAAGCCATAAAGGAACTCTATCCAGATGCAAAACTTGCTATAGGACCTGCAATAGAGGATGGGTTCTATTACGATATTGACCTTCCAGTATCTCTTACCCCCGAAGACCTTCGGAAGATAGAGAAGAAGATGAAAGAGATCGTAAAGAGAAATTACCCTATAGAACGGATTGAGATGTCAATAGATGAAGCAAAGGAATTCTACAAAAAAGAAGGTAATCCATACAAACTTGAGATACTTAATGAAATAGAGGATGACACGGTAAGCTTTTATAAGCAGGGGGATTTTATGGACTTATGTAGAGGTCCACACCTTCCTTCTACAGGGAAAATCAAGGCATTTAAGCTTTTGAGTATTGCAGGTGCATATTGGAGAGGTGATGAGAAAAATAAGATGCTCCAGAGAATATATGGAACATCTTTTCCTAATAGAGAGGAGTTAGATGCATATATAAAAAGGATTGAAGAGGCCAAAAAAAGAGATCATAGAAAGATAGGAAAAGAGATGGAGCTTTTCAGTCTTCATGAGGAAGGACCTGGTTTTCCTTTCTTTCATCCAAAGGGTATGGTTTTATGGAACACCCTGATGGATTTCTGGAGAAGGGAGCATGAAAAGGCAGGTTATGTAGAAATAAAGACCCCTGTTATTCTAAATAAAGAACTTTGGGTGCGTTCAGGACATTGGGATCATTATAGAGAAAACATGTATTTTACTGAGATAGATGGAAAAGAGTATGCAATAAAACCCATGAATTGTCCCGGAGGTATGTTGGTTTATAAAAGTAGCCTACATAGCTACAGAGAGCTCCCTATAAGAATGGCAGAAATTGGTCTTGTGCATAGACACGAGCTTTCTGGGGTACTTCATGGCCTTATGAGGGTAAGGGCATTCAATCAAGATGATGCACATATCTATATGACTCCAGATCAGATAAAAGATGAAATAAAGGGGGTTATAACCCTTGCAGATAAAATATATAATGTATTTGGATTTGATTATCATGTGGAATTAAGTACAAAACCAGAAAATGCCATGGGTTCTGATGAAATTTGGGAAAAAGCTACAAATGCTTTAAGAGAGGCACTTGAAGAACTTGGAAAAGAGTATAAGATAAATGAAGGAGATGGTGCATTTTATGGGCCCAAGATAGATTTTCATCTTAAAGATTCTATAGGGAGAACTTGGCAGTGTGGTACAATACAACTTGATTTTATGATGCCTGAGAGGTTTGACCTTACTTATATAAATGAAAAGGGAGAGAGAGTAAGACCTGTAATGTTACATAGAACGGTATTTGGAAGTATAGAGAGGTTTATGGGGATCCTTATAGAACATTATGCAGGGGTATTTCCTGTATGGCTTGCCCCTGAACAGATAAGAATCTTGCCTGTGACAACTAGAAATAATGAGTATGCTCAAAAAGTATTTTCTCAACTTTTAGAAAATGGGTTTAGAGTTACAGTAAAGTTGGATAATGAAAAGATCGGTGCAAAGATAAGAAATGCAGAACTTGCACGAGTACCATATATGTTGATAATAGGAGATAGAGAGGAAGAAAATAATACTATCTCTGTAAGGCGAAAAGGCGAAGGAGATTTGGGAAGCTTCAAGATAGGAGAATTTATAGAGAGGGTAAAGGAAGAGATTAAAAATTATAAATAAAATAAAATAATACTTTACTTTTTTTGAAAATAAGTTATAATATATAAGGAAGCGGGGCGTAGCGCAGTCTGGATAGCGCACCTGAATGGGGTTCAGGTGGTCGGAGGTTCAAATCCTCTCGCCCCGATTTATTTTGTATACTCGTGCCGGAGGAGAAAATTGAAGAAGGTTAAGGTAGGGGTTGTAGGTGTTGGAAATCTTGGCCGACACCATGCAAGAGTTTATGCTGAACTCCCCAAAGCAGATCTAGTAGGTGTAGTAGATATAGATGAAGAAAAAGCGATAAAGATCGCAAAAGAGTATGATACAAAGCCTTATATTTACTATCAAGAACTCTTTGGCAAGGTTGATGCTGTAAGTATAGTAGTTCCTACTACTCTTCATTACAAAATTGCACGAGATTTTATAGAAGAGGGCATAAATGTTTTAGTGGAAAAACCTGTTACATCTAATTTGGATGAAGCCAAAGAGCTTATAAGAGCAGCACGTATAAATGATGTTACCCTTCAGGTAGGACATATAGAAAGATTCAATACCGCTTTTTTGGCACTTAAGAATTTTGTTAGTGATCCTATATATATAGAATCTCACAGGATGGGTCCTTTTGATAAGCGGGTATCTGATGTAAGTGTAGTACTTGACCTTATGATTCACGATATTGATATAGTTACATCTATTGTAAATGAGAATATTAAGAATATAGAGGCCTTTGGAAGGGCTATTTATACAGATAAAGAGGATATAGCAACTGCTCATATAGCTTTTTCCAATGGTATTATCTCAAATATTGTTGCAAGTAGAATTTCTACAAAAAAGGTAAGGCGCCTGGAAATTATAGAGAGAGATAAGACAATAACTCTTGATTATATAAACCAAGAGTTATATATATATTCCCATTCTCCAGGGAATGGCAATGGAAAAAGGGGGCCTGTTATAAAAAAGATAGAGGTCAAATGGCAGGAGCCTCTAAAGCTTGAGCTTGAACATTTCCTAAATTGTATAAAAAATGGTGAGAGACCTATTGTAGGAATAGAAGAGGGTACAAGCGCCCTTGAGATAGCATTTAAAATTTTGGATCGTATAAAAGAGAACAATGATTCTCATATCCCTTTATCCCCTTATACTCCTTATCTAGAGAGTTTGAAGAATATTCACCACGGAGTTTGAAGTAATACAAAGATATCTGGAGGCAAAGTATAAAGAATGAACATTCTTCTCACCAATGATGATGGTATATTAGCAACCGGCATTTTATCCCTCAAAAAAGAACTTTCTAAAATAGGAAAGGTATATGTAGTGGCCCCTGATGGTGAAAGAAGCTCTATAAGTCATGCTATTACCCTTAATCATCCTTTACGCATAAGTGAAGTATTTTTTGGAGATGAGTCTTTGGGGTACTCTACTACAGGTACACCGGTAGATTGTGTTATTTTGGCTTTAAAAGGTCTTCTAAAAGGGCAAAAAATAGATTATGTTGTATCTGGGATAAACCATGGCGCAAATTTAGGTGAGGATGTTATATATTCTGGCACTGTTTCTGCTGCCTTTGAAGGATGTTTGCTTGATATAAATAGCTATGCCTTTTCCAAACAGATTTTACATAATGAATTATCATTTGATGATGCTGCATATCTTGCAAAGGGTATTATTGTATTTTTTTCTCGCATTTTAAGAGAATCAAAATATATCTTAAATGTGAATTTTCCTGATGTCCCTTTAAGTAAAATAAAGGGTGTTCAAATTACTCGATTGGGGAAAAGGATCTATAATGATAGATTAGAAGAAAGAAAAGATCCAAGGGGGAAAAGCTATTATTGGATAGGAGGAGAATCTCCTTCTGGAAAATTAGAAGAAGGTACTGATATTTTTGCTATTTCCAAGGGGTTTATATCAGTTACTCCCCTCTCTTTAGATGTGGTGAACTATGATCTACTTAGTAGGTTAAAAAGTGATATAGGAGAAATTATCTCTATTGGAGGGATAATAAATGACCTCAAAGGGATATAAAACATGTCATATATATGTATCTGGTATAGTCCAAGGGGTAGGTTATAGGTATTATGCCTTGAGGAAGGCTGGAGCATTGGGACTTACTGGTTTTGTGAGAAACCTTCCAGATGGAAGGGTGGAGCTTGAAGTGGAAGGAGAAGAAAGCGCTATATCTGAATTTATCTCTTATCTTAAAAGGGGGCCTGCAGCTGCCTCTGTTTATGATGTTCAGATAGATTGTTATAAATATCAAGGAAAATATTTGGATTTTAGGATTAAATATTAGGTTATGAATAACATAGATTGGATTGAAAGACAGTTATATTCAAGGGGTATTACATCAGAAAGAATTATAAATGCTTTTAAAAAAGTACCCAGAGAGCTTTTCGTACCTCAAGATTTAAAAAATTTTGTGGATAATGATGCACCTATCCCTATAGGATATGGACAGACTACATCTCAACCCTTTATTATTGCCCTCATGATTCAATACCTAAAATTGGAAGGTGATGAGAAAGTACTAGAGATAGGAACAGGTTCTGGATATCAGACTGCTATTCTTTCCTATCTTGCAAAAGAGGTATATAGTGTAGAGATTATACCAGCATTGGCAGAAGAGGCAAAAAAACGCATAGAAAAGCTTGGAATAGAAAATGTCCATATCTTTGTAAAGGATGGCTCCTCAGGACTTCCCGAATATGCACCTTATAATGCTATTATAGTGTCTGCTTATGCTCCTTCTGTCCCCCCTCTCTTGCTTGAGCAACTTTCCCCAGAGGGTGGAAGAATGGTTATTCCATTGGGAAGTAAATCTCTTCAACATATATATCTTTTTCAAAAAGATGGGGAGAATATAAAAAAGGTCAAACTTGATCCTTGTGTATTTGTCCCACTAATAGGAGAAAAAATTAATTAGAGATGGAAAGAGAAATCAGGGCAAAGGATATCATGACAACCTATGTAAAAACAGTACCTCCTGAGATGAAGATAAAAGATGCCTGGGAGATGATGACAGATTATGGCCATACGGGATTTCCAGTTGTAAATGATGGTAAGGTTTTAGGTATCATTACACGTTCAGATATTGATAGGGCCTTGAGACACAATTTTACAGAACGAAAAGTAGAGGAGTTTATGTCCCGCACCCCTATTTTTGTATCTCCTGAAGAAAATATAGAAAATATAAAGGATTTATTTATTCGTTACGGCATAGGTAGGGTATTAGTTATGGAAAGTGGGGTACTTTTGGGCATTATCACCCGTACTGATCTTTTGCAGGCCGAAAAAGTAGATCTTTTTAATAAAGAAAAGATGGGATCTTTCTTTGTAAATAAAAGGATGAGAGATGTTTTATCTTCATCTGTTTTAGAATTACTTGAAAAAATTGGAGAAATAGGAGAGTCTCTCGGTTTTTCTGTTTTTATAGTAGGGGGAATAGTAAGGGATATCCTTTTGGGATATAAAAATCTGGATATAGATATAGTAGTAGAAGGGGATGGTATAGAGCTTGCAAAAAAGATAAAGAAAAAATTTGATGTAGATATTAAAATTTTCCCAGAGTTTGGTACCGCATCTTTAAAATTTTCAGATGGTGTAAGATATGATATAGCTACTTCAAGATTAGAATTTTATGATTATCCTGGGGCACCTCCAAAGGTAGAGGCAAGTTCTATTAAAAAGGACCTATATAGAAGAGATTTTACCATAAATGCCTTAGCTATCCAGATAAATCCTTCTCAATTTGGGAGACTTGTTGATTTTTTTGGAGGACTATCCGATCTTGAACACAAACTGATAAGGATTTTACACAATTTAAGCTTTATAGAAGACCCCTCTCGAATCCTAAGGGCTGTAAGATTTGAGACAAGGTACGATTTTCGCATAGAAGATAAGACACTATATTTTTTGAATAAGGCAGTATCTGAAAATTATATAGAGAAGATAAAGGCCCCTAAATTGAGAGAGGAGTTTTTTTATATATTAGAGGAAGGAAATCCCTTAAAACCTGTTGTAAGATTAAATGAGCTTCATATATTGGAAAGGGTCTTTCCAGGTATTGTGTTTGATAGTTCTTTACAAGATGCTTTTGCAAAGATTATTGCAAAGAAAAATTTATATAAAAATGTGGTAAAATTACCATATGTCTATTTTTTTATCATACTTAAATTTGTAAAAAATGAAAAGAACCTTGTTTATATTTTAAATAAGTTTTCTATGCCAAATCTATATAAAGAAAAGATAATTGAGGTTCTTTTACTGCTTGATAAAATAGAAAAAAAGATAAAAGATGCAAAAAAGAAAAGTGAAGTGTATAATATACTATACAAATATCCTTTGGAGATAGTAGTTTTTATAAGTGTTTTTTCTTTTACCAAAGATGTAGAGAAAAAGATAGATGAATATATATTTAAAACGAGAAACACAAGACCTTTGTTTTCAGGTTATGATATTATGAGACTTGGGTTAAAAGAGGGAAAAGATGTAGGTTATGTCCTTGGAAGATTAAGAGATTTACATATAGATGAAGAAATTTCAACTAAGGAAGATGAAGAGAGGATAGCAAGAGAGATTATAAGAAAGATAAAGGAGAGAAATAATGATTGATACGATATTTAAATTGGTTTGGAGTCTCCCGGCACTACTTTTTGCCATTACAGTCCATGAATATTCTCATGGAAAAATGGCAGATTTTTTAGGAGATCCCACTCCTCGTTTAGCAGGTCGATTGACCTTAAACCCTATGGCCCACCTTGATCCTATAGGTGCTATTTCACTTTTGATATTTAGATTTGGATGGGCAAAACCTGTTCCTATAAATCCTATGAATTTTAAAAACTATAAAAGAGATACCATGCTTACAGCACTTGCTGGCCCTTTTTCAAATTTTATCTCTGCATTTTTATTTTCTTGGGCATTTAAGATTTCTATGAAACTTATAGGAAATATTCCAAGTAGTGCTATTCCACATGTGGGTTTTGAATTCATAAGGGGTTGGTTTATTATGCTAAGTTATGGTGTAATATTTAATCTTGTACTTGCCATATTTAATCTTATTCCTATTCCACCTTTAGATGGTTCTCTAATTCTTTTTTCCCTTTTACCTACTAAATGGGAGTATGAGATAGAAAAATTTAAATCTTATAGCTATATATTACTTATAATTTTGGTATTTACAGGAGTAATTGGAAAGATTTTGTATCCTGCATTAAATTTTTTTCTTATTACATTCAATCTGTTATAGAAGGAGGAAATATATATGAAAACTTTGTTTAGTGGTATGAGACCTACTGGAAGACTTCATATAGGTCACTACTTTGGAGTGTTAAAAAATTGGAAAGAGTTGCAAGAGGAGTATAAGTGTACATTTGGAGCTGTGGATTTGCATGCCCTTACTACATCTTTTGAAGATACAAGCAAGATAGGTGAAAACATTATAGATATGATCATAGATTGGTTATCCGTGGGTCTTGATCCTAACAAAGCTACCTTTATGGTCCAATCCCATGTGAGAGAACACTCAGAATTACATCTTATTCTTTCTATGTTAACACCTCTTCCATGGCTTCAGAGAAACCCTGTGCTTAAAGAACAGGTAAGATCCTTAAATCTTGGTGATTCATTTAGTTATGGCCTTTTGGGCTATCCTGTACTTATGGCGGCAGATATACTTCTTTATAAATCTGAAATAGTACCAGTAGGGGAGGATCAGGTGCCACATATAGAGATAACAAGAGAGATTGCAAGAAGGTTTAACTATTATTATAAAGAGGTGTTTCCATTACCAAAGGAAAAATTGACAGAGACACCAAGAATCCCAGGAATAGATGGTAAAGAAAAGATGAGTAAAAGCCTTGGGAATCATATCCTTATCTCAGAACCCAAGGAGAGTTTGGAGAAAAAGGTGATGAGTATGGTAACTGACCCTCAAAAGATAAGACTTAAGGATCCGGGACATCCTGAGGTATGTACTGTATTTTATTTTCATAAGATGTTTAACAAAGAAGAGGTCCCTCAGATTGAAAAAGATTGTAAAAAGGGTACTTTAGGGTGTGTGGCTTGTAAGAGGAACCTTGCAAAAAAGATGTATGAGTATTTCGAACCTATAAGGGAAGAGAGGGTAAAATATGAAAAAGACCCTTCCCTTGTTAGGGATATTTTAAGAGAAGGAGAGGAGAAGGCAAGAGAAATTGCTTCTCATACAATGGAAGAGGTAAGGGAAGCAATGAAGATGAATTATTAACATGGGAAGAATAAGATTAAATAAATTTATAGCACTTTCAGGTCTTACATCAAGAAGAAAGGCAGATGCCCTTATAGAAGAGGGAAGGGTAGAGGTAAATGGTAAAGTAGTTACTAAGTTGGGGACACTTGTTGATCCATATAAGGATAAGGTTAGGGTAGATGGGCGTATTGTAGCACCTCCTAAGAAAGATGTCTATTTGGCATTTAATAAACCAAAGGGCTATGTGACTACTATGGATGATGAGTTAGGGAGAAAGAGTATAGCAACCCTATTTTATAATTTTCCTGTACGTATTTTTCCTGTGGGAAGATTGGATATGGATACAGAAGGGCTTATCTTTCTCACAAATGATGGGGAATTTTCCTATATAGTGACACATCCTAAATTTAACATAGAAAAAGAGTATAATGTATGGGCAGAGGGAAAAGTTACCGAAGAAGATTTAAAAAAACTAAAAAAAGGTGTTTTTATCGATGGAAAAATTGTAAGACCCAAGATAGTTGAGATCCTAAAACATGATAGAAAGAACACAATGATAAAAGTTATTATCACAGAAGGAAGAAAGAGAGAGATACGGAGGATGTTTCATCGTATAGGACACAAAGTAGAAAGACTTGTAAGGATAAGGATAGGACCTGTAAAGTTAGGAGATTTAAGAAGTGGGAAGTATAGAGACCTTACACCTTCAGAAGTAGAGTGGTTTTTTCAAAAGAAAGGGGGTAAATAGATGAAACAGGGACTTATTCAAGTTTATACAGGTAATGGAAAGGGAAAGACTACAGCTTCCTTAGGGCTTGCTTTACGGGCCTGTGGACATGGTTATAAGGTAGGCATGATCCAATTTATGAAAAAAAATGAGGCATATGGAGAGGTCCAGGCTGCTAAATTCCTCCCTGGATTTTCTCTTTTTCAGTTTGGTAGAAATGTATTTGTAAAGAGGGATCCAGATAAGATTGATATAGAACTTGCAAAAGAGGGTCTTATGTTTGCCCGAGAAGTTATTCAGAAAAAAGAGTATGATATCTTAATTTTGGATGAGATAAATGTAGCTTTGGATTATGGGCTTTTGGATGAGGGTGAAGTACTTGAACTTTTAGATGAAAAGCCCCCTGAAGTAGAGCTTATCCTTACGGGAAGATATGCCAAAGAGAGTATTATTAAAAGGGCCGACCTTGTGACAGAGATGAAAGAGATAAAACATCCTTATGAGAAGGGGATCATGGCAAGGGAGGGGATCGAGTTTTGAAAAAGATAGTAATCACAATAGATGGTCCCGCTGCATCAGGGAAAAGTACAATATCTACACTTTTAGCAGAGAAGTTAGGTTTTAATCATTTAAGTACAGGTATATTTTATAGAGCACTTTCTTACTATATTATAAAGAAAAACCTTCAAGAAGGGGAATTTCTGGGGCTTTTAAATACTCTTAGGGTAGATGTGGTATTTCCAGATAAGGTACAGATAGAAGAGTTGATAATGGATGAGTCTTTGCTTCATAGTATGGAAATCTCAGATATGGCATCTAAGATTGCAAAGATTAAAGAGGTAAGAGATTTCCTCCTTGGGATCCAAAGGAAAGTAATTGGTAGGGGAAATATAGTGGCAGACGGTAGAGATGTAGGGACTGTTGTATATCCAGAGGCAGATTTTAAGTTTTTCCTTACAGCCTCTTCTTCGGAGCGGGCAAGAAGAAGGCTTATAGAAATGGGCCTTTCATTGGAGGACTTTTATAATGTAAAAAAAGAAATAGAACAAAGAGACCAAAGAGATAAACTTCGTCCCATTGCCCCACTTATACCGGCTCATTCTGCATATATAGTAGATTCTACATATAGAACAAAAGGGGAAATAATAGATATAATGTATTTTATTGTTAAGGGGATAAGATGAAGATAATCATTGCGAGTCGTTCAGGATTTTGCTCTGGGGTAGAAAGGGCTGTAGGAATGCTATATGATGCCCTATCTGAAGACAAAAAGGTCTATATGTTGGGAGAACTTATCCATAATAGAAGAGTAATAGATGAGTTTAAAGAGATGGGTGTGGAGGTAGTAAGTAGTATACCAAAAGATAAGGATGCCTTTTTGGTAACCCGTTCACATGGTATATCACCTAAAATAATAGAAGAGGTAAAAGGGCAAGGTCTTTATCTTTTGGATACTACATGTCCTTTTGTAAAAAGGGTTCAAGAGCTTGCAAGATTTATCTTAAAAAATGGATATGAACTCATCTTAGTAGGGGATAGGGGGCATGCAGAAATAGAAGCAGTACTTTCGAGGCTTTCTGATCTTTCCATGGTCAAAGTTATAAGCTCTCCTGAAGAGCTTAAGGATTTTAAGCCTTCTACCAAGAAGATAGGAATAGTCTCTCAAACCACTCAATCCCTTGACTTTTTCTCTCAAGTGGTGGGTGCTTTGTCAAGGCACACTCAAGAGATGGTTGTATATAATACTATTTGCGAGGAAACCCTTGCCAGACAGAAAGAGGTAGAAGAGCTTTCTGAAAAGGCAGATGTTGTTATAATTATTGGAGGCAGAAATAGTGCAAATACAAATAGATTGTATAATATTGCAAAGAAAAGGTGTCCTCGTACTATTTTTATCGAAGATAAGAAAGAACTTTCTAAGGATCTTTTTAGGTCTAACGATACGATACTTCTTGTAAGTGGTGCATCCACCCCATATAAATTTGTAGAAGAGGTAAGGGACTTACTTTTGGAATGGGATAAAGAGAAAGATAGATAGTAAAGGAGGACAACTCAGGGAGAGCTATCCTACCTTTACGACCTTACCTGCCTTTAGACATTTTGTGCATACTACCATTTTTTTAGTAGTATTTCCTACTTTCACTCTCACTTTTTGAAGATTTGGAGACCACTTTCTATTTGATACCCTATGAGAGTGACTTATACTATGACCAAATTGGGGACCTTTTCCACAAATTTCACACTTTGCCATCTCTATTTCCTCCTTCTATATGTGCTCTCTTTTTGCATGCGAATACTATTTTAACACACAAATTTTATTTTGACAAGGTAGAAAATAAGATTTATAGAATTTCTTTTATCCTATTTTCCTTTAACTCTTTTATAATGGTATTTGCTTTTTTTATATGTAATATAGCCCTATCTATATAGCTTCTAATAAGAGATATCAGTTCATCCTCTGTATAGTGACCAGGATTTAAGGCTTTTTGCTCAAGGGTTTCTGGTAGGCCTTTTAAGTTTATGTCTTTTAAAAGTTTGTTAAAGTCTATATCGTCTATTCCGGCTATTGTAATTTTTTTTCTACTAATTTTTATTCGGATATTTATCTCTACTTCTATCTCTTCTAGTATAGCAGCCCCTAATTGAACGAGTTTTTCCATCTTATTTCTTCCAGAGACCAGGCATGAGAAGTACCAAGATGGTATATATTTCTAATCTTCCTAATACCATATCTATTATAAGTACAATTTTCCCTATATATGGTATGTGTATATAGTTTTGGGATGCCCCAACTTTTGCAAGCCCTGGTCCTATATTTCCTATGGTTGCAGCAGTTGATGCAATTGCTGTCACAAGGTCAAGGCCTAAAAATGCCATAATTATAGTGGATAATGTAAACAGACCCATATATAAGAAGAAAAATGCTGTTACACTATTCATAATTTCTTCTGAAACTATAGTTTTCCCTAATCTGATAGGCACTACTGCATCAGGATGTATCAGCTTAAATATTTCTCTTATTCCATGTTTGATAAGAAGTAAAATACGAATATTCTTAATGGCTCCCCCCGTAGAACCTGCACACCCTCCTATAAACATAAGCGCAAGAAGCAAAAAGCGAGAAAGGTCAGGCCATTTATCGAAATCAGCAGTGGTAAAACCTGTCGTTGTCACTATAGATACGGCTTGAAAGGATGCAAATCTTAAAGAAGATGCTATTGTATTATATATATGATTTGCATATAAATTATAAGTAATAAGACCCACAGAGACAAGTACCACACCTGTGTAGAATTTGAATTCTGGGTCTTTGAAGAAACACTTTATGTCCCCTTTAAATATAAGTCTGTAGTTTAGGGCAAAATTAGCACCCGATATGAACATAAAGAATATTATTATAATATCATAGACAGGGTTATTGAATGCGCCAACACTTGCATCTTTGGTAGAGAATCCTCCTGTGGACATAGTGGCAAACATATGACATAGGGCATCATATAGAGACATCCCTGCAACTTTTAGAGCTATTACCTCCATCAATGAGATAATAGCATAAACTATCCATAAAAGCCTTGCGGTATGGGTAATTTTTGGTTTTAATCTATCTGCAGTAGGGCCTGGCACTTCTGATTTATAAAGCTGCATAGCTCCTCTCCCAATAGCAGGGAGAAGTGCTATTGCAAGTACTATTATTCCCATTCCTCCAAGCCAATGTGTAAGTCCACGCCAAAATATTATGCCATGTGGCTGTGCCTCAATGGGATAAAGGACTGTAGCTCCAGTTGTGGTAAAACCAGACATAGCCTCAAAGTATGCATCTATATAGTTATGAAAGGTACCATAAATCATATAAGGAATTGCCCCAAACCCTGCAGCAAATAGCCATCCCAGCCCTGCGATGGCAAGTCCTTCTCGAGCTGTGAATGTTCCTTCGCCCTTAAAAAGAACGCGCATAAGTATCCCTGCTCCTATGGTAATGCCTGCAGAAAGAAGAAGGGCTAAGATATCATTATCATGGTAATAAATGGAAAATATAATAGGAACTAACATGAAGAGCCCTAAGAATATAAGAAGACTACCCAATGTATTTAATAGTAACTTATAATTCATGTCTATACCCTTTTTCTAAAGATATTTTCAATTTTTTTGATATTTTTCTTTAGTGTAATGATAATAACTTTATCTTTTGGGAGGAGTATATCTTCTCCATGGGGTATTATAACTTCTTTATCTCGTATGATTGTAGCTATTAACATATCTTTTGGCAGTTTTAGCTTTCCAAGTGATATATTATTTATTACTTTATTTTCTGGTACCTCTACTTCTACAATTTCTGCTTCTCCCTCTTTTATTAATGTGAGATTTAATATCTTACTTTTTCTTATAAAACTTAATATATAAGATGCTGTTATAAGTCGAGGGCTTATTGCAGCATCTATGCCTATTGTCTCAAGTATAGGAGAATATGTAGGTTTTGTAACCTTTGCTATTACTTTTTTCGCACCTAATTTTTTTGCAAGAAGGGAAAATACCAAATTGTCCTCATCATTTTTTGTAAGAGAGACAAAACTATCTGTAAGCTCTATCCCTTCTCTTTTTAAGAGCTCTTTGTCCGTACCATCTCCATTTATAACAAGTGTTTTCTCAAGAATAGATGCTACTTTATTACTTCTTTCAGGGCTTTTTTCTATAAGTTTTATTTCTATATCATATTTTTCTAAGTTTTGTGCAAGCCTTGTCCCTATATCACTACCTCCTACTATTATTACTTTAAGGATTTTACCCTCTCTTTTTCCAAAGATAGTGTGAAGTTCTTTTATCTCATCTGTTTTTCCTAATATATATACTCCATCTCCTGGAAGTAATACCTCTTCCCCCTTTGGAATTATAATGTTATCATCTCTGTTTATAGCACCTATCAACAAGGAACCAGGAAATTCTATTTCTCTTATTTTCTTGTTTATAATTTTAAAATCTTCTCTGAGCCTTACCTTAACCATAGAGATTTTTCCTTCTGCAAATGTGGCAATGGAAGATGCAAAAGGGTTAAGGATTAACTTTTCTATTTGGTCTGCTGCAGCATTTGCAGGGTTTATTATAAAATCTATCCCCAAATCTTCTTTAAATGCCTTTAGATTAGATAGGTAATCTTGATCTTTTATGCGGATAATCTTCTTTTTTGCCCCTAATTTATTTGCAATAAGTGATGAAATCATGTTTACTTCATCACTATCTGTTACAGAGATAAGAATATCAGCTTCTTTTACTCCTGCGGCATTTAGTGTACTTATGTTTGCTCCATTTCCTGTAAATACCATAGTATCCAAAATTTCTTCTATATATTTTGCTCGTTTTTCGTCCCTCTCTATTATAATTACATCATGTCCCTCTTCCAATAAACTTATCGCTATCTGTTCTCCTACAGTCCCTGCTCCAACAATTATTATTCTCATAGCTCACCTCTTTTTTACAGAATTATTTTTAGGTGGGGGATAAACGAAAACTAAAGTTATTATATAGTATTCAGTTTTAAAAGTCAAATGGAACAAGGATGTGGATAGTGTCAAATTCCTTTTTCTTGCTTATTATACAGGGAAGGGTTATATTCCATTCGTCATTGCGTTGAGTGCCGAAGGCACGACGCGGCAATCTTTGGCACCCAAGACCCACCCGCTCCCCCTGTCTTTGCGAGGAACCCACCTCCCCCTGTCATTGCGCAGAGCCTACTTCTTCCATCCGTCGTTGCGAGGAGGGACGGGTTTTGTCCCGACGTGGCAAGCTCTGGTATCTAAGGCGTATTAGGGGCCAAAAAAGAGAGATTGCCACGCACCACTTCGTGGTGCTCGCAATGACAGAGTGTGGTTTGTCATTGCGAGGAGTGCCACAGGCACGACGAAGCAATCTTTGG
>CAYWXH010000033.1:12402-16312 GCA_964462295.1 uncultured Atribacterota bacterium | reverse complement strand
CTGCAGCTGATAGGTTAGATACATAATCTGTCTGCTGCATAGACTGGATAAATTCGCCTTTGATTCCCAATTTCTTTGCTGCCATCTGGACACCAAGCCATCCAGCATCGTTAAAGCTCTTATCCCCCAGCCCACCTACGTCTGTTACCACAATGGCAGTAAACTCTTTGGCTACTGCAAGACCGCTTACCAATAGGAGAGAAATACCTAAAAGAACCAAACCAATTACTAATTTTTTCATAATACAAATACCCCCTTTCTTTTTTTATTTATTAATCTAAAAATACCAAAAACTGTTACTATAAATTTATATTAAAGTATAGCATTTTAAATAATCCATGTCAAATACTTATAACTATTATAAATTTACAATATGTCTAAAAAAGTTTTCACTATTTCTTTGTGGTGTCCCCCTATGACTATAAGATGATTACCAGCAGGATTTTCAAGTATTTGAGAGACATCTTCATTTAGTTTTACCTTTATCTGGGTTCTGCATAGGTTCTCAGAATGGGTATGTGGCAAGAGGTTCCCTGTATAAAGTACACTTTTTTCTAAATTTTTTCCACCAAGTCTGAAAATAGTAACCTTATCTGTTTTTAACTCTCCTTGTATTCCTACACCTATACCAGACTCAAAGTGGGAACGTATAATGTAATTTTTAAGTATTTTGCGGGCAATAGTACAATGTGCCAGTGTAATACTATTTTCTGCTCTATCTATCCCTGAAGGATTTGCCATAAAAGGGACCTCTCCAGTTAATTTATAAAGTAAAAACATAGTAAGGGTAGATTCTATATCTCCTTCACAACCTGCTATTATACCCTCATCATTTAACATGGAAAGGGCAAAACAGCCTGTATTTTTAAGTACCTCTAGTATTGTAAAGCAAGAGAGTGTAAGGGAGGAGAGATTATATTTTTTGACAAGCTTCTTTATTGCTATATATATCTTTACGGCATCCTCTATATCTTCTCTTTTTGGCTCACTTACGCCCTTTGCTCCTTTTATAAATTCATCTACTATGGATTCTATTTCTTCTTTGCTGACATTCCTTACTTCATTATAAATTTCTTGAAGCTCAATATCTACAATTTCTATCCCAAGTTTTTGCATTACAGCGTCTCTATCAGGAATGGATGCTATAAGCCAGGGTGATGGAATGCCAAAACTACCCATTTTTGTTCCTTTTATTTCCCTTTTTACAAGAAGTGTTTTTGTGATATTCCCCAGTTTTTTAGAATCCTCATCTATAGAGACTATGAGTGTTTTTCTTCCCATATCTTCTAATTTTGTCTTTATCTCTAGAGTAGCTGCAAGGGAATTATCGGTATAATCAAAAAATATGAGGATAGGCTCTTTTGTATTCCCTATTTCTCGTAGGAAGTCCCTTTCAACTCCTCCTGTGAGTATGATGTTTGCTATAAGATCATAGTTTTTCCCTTTTTCGTAAAATGAGAAGTTTGCTATGTTTTTATTGTTTAGATTATCAAGTATATGAGTCTTTTTTCTTTTTAGCCTTTCTCCTTCATGGAGAAATGAGTAAAACTCTTTTAAGCCTATATTCATAATATTACTCCTTTTTTCTCTATATTATAACACTAAAGTAAAAATTTTTTAAGATAAAATTTGGATTTACTATTTCTGAAAAATAATGTATAATTTAAAAAAAACAAATTTGCAGGGAGAAATGATGACGGTTAAAGACCTTGAGTATGTAAAAATCCTTATAGAAAAAGGAAAGTTTATATTTATTGTATCTAATAAAGATTTTACTACAGAGGCTGTAAATCCATATTTCACAGAGCTTACAGGCTATAGGCCTGAAGAGATAATTGGGAAAAAGAGTACAGAGGTCCTTGATCCACCCGAAATTCAAGAAAAGGTAGAGGGCATACTCAAAGAATTAGAGACAAAAGGAAAATTTCAAATAAATGAAAACCCTATTGTCACAAAAAATGGAGAGGTAAGGCATATACTTTGGCATAATGTGTGGGATGAAAAAAATGAGAAGCATATAAGTATAGGTATTGATATTACAGAACTTAGAAAAACAGAAGAAGAACTTAGAAAAAAAGATGAGTGTCTCTTAAACCTTACCAGTGAGGCGGGTGCATATATATGGAGAACACTTATCACAGAAGATGGTAAAGAGAAGACCATATATTACACAGATAGTATAGAGAATATTTTGGGCTATCCAAAAGAATTTTTTTTGGACAGAGACTTTATTTTCCATAAGGATGCTCCATTTAGAAAGATTGTGCATCCTGATGATCTCCCATCTTTTGAAAAACAGGCAGAGGAGGCTATAAAAAATAGACAACCCTTAAGGCAGGAGATTCGTATAGTAAAGGAAAATGGTGAGATTGCATGGATTTATGAATATTTCAGGCCTATAATAGAAAATGGCAAATTGAGAGAAATTTTAGGTATAGGGATTGATATTACCGAAAATAAGAAAAAACAGTTAGAAATAGAGGAAAAAAACAGAGAACTTGAATTTCTACTAAATATTATAAATGCATATATTTTTAAGGTAATTTTTTATCCAGATGGGACTTATAAAACCCTTTTTTATTCAGATGGTATAAAAAATGTAACAGGATATGACAAGGAAGAGTTCTTTAGTGGAAAAGTGAAATGGGAAGATATTGTATATCCAGCCGATAGAGGTCTTCATAGGAGAGAGGTAGAAGAGAAGGCTTTAGAAGGAATTCCTGGATATGTAGAATATAGGATCAGAAGGAAAGATGGTAGACTTATCTGGGTACTTGATTCTATCCAGCCTGTACCGCGGAAAGATGGTGCTGTAGAGGTTGTGGGTGTATGCATAGATATTAATGAGCGAAAGAGATTGGAAGAAGAGAGAAAAGTTTTAGAAAAACTACAAACCGTAGGATTTATAGCAGGCAGTATGTCTCATATTTTTAATAACATACTTACAGGTATCCTTGGATATACATCTTTAATGAAACTTAGGGTCTCACCTACAAGTAGTGAGTATAGTATGCTTTCACATATCGAAGATGGTATAGAGAGAATGGTGGAAATTAATAATAGATTACTTGCATATGCAAGATTGGGCAAATACAAAAATGAAAAGTTAGATCTTGTTTTTACATTAAAAGAGGTACTTAAGGAATACAAAGAGATTGCAGAGGTAAAGGGGATAGATTTAAAGGTAGAATTTTTATCCAAACTTTGTAAGGTTAAGGGGGATGAAAATCAATTAAGGATGCTTTTTAGAATCCTTATGGAAGATTTTATGGAAAGGGTTGACCAAGGAAACTGGATAAAAATTACAACTACATCTTCTAAGATTACCAAAAAAGGGGAAGAGGCCCCGCATATAATCCCAGGAAGATATATAAAAATAGTAATCCAGGATAATGGCCCTGAAATAAGTGAAAAAGAGTTAAGAGGCATTTTTGAGCCTACAACCTCTGATGATGCCGTTTTCTTTGACAAAAATCTAAACTTTCCTGCTGCATATGGTGTTGTAAAATCTCATGAAGGGTTTATCTACATAGAGAGCAAAAAAGGCAAAGGTACCAAGCTCACGATTTATCTTCCCTGTGCGAAGTAGCCACTAATATATAAATTATTTTTACACCCTCTATAAATTATTTTTTTAAGAACTTGACAAATTTTTTTTATATGGTATAATTTATTTCGAAAAATAGAAATATTGAAAGAGGATAAAAATGTACATTATAGGTATATCAATATGGTATTTCATTGTTTATCTTCTGCTTACCGCAGGCTCTGGTAATGTAGGACTTTGGAGTTGGACAGAGCTTATCGTGGGGATAGTTGTATCCCTTGTTACTGCTTTTTTTACCAAAGATCTCATAAAGAGGAGATTTCCACTTTATCTTTTTAACCCTTATCGTTTTCTTTTGTTCTT
>CAYWXH010000033.1:0-12302 GCA_964462295.1 uncultured Atribacterota bacterium | reverse complement strand
ATGTTTCTTGTAACAGGTTCTCTACTTTTGATATTTATGGTTTTCTCTTTATTAAGAGGGGCATTAGGCCCAACAATACCAGATAGAGTGGTGGCCCTTGATACGATAAATACACTCATTGTTTCTTCAATGATAATATTTGGGGCATATTTTGAAGAGGTAATATTTATAGACATTGCTATTATCTATGCACTACTTTCCTTTGTGACGACACTCTATATTGCTAAATATTTAGAGGGAGGGAGATAAAATTATTACTCTTATTTTTATTCTAATAGGCATCTTATTGATAATAGGGATATGCTTTAATGGTTTAGGTTCTTTTGCACTTATAAGGTTCCCTGATGTGTATACACGACTTCATGGTGCTACTAAGGCTACGACATTTGGGTCTATATTTACATCTCTTGCAGTAATTATATATGGTTTCTTGAAGTGGGGAATAACTAATAATCCAAAATTTGGGGTATTGGCCTTACATTCCATTTTAGCACTTATCGCACTCCTTATTACAAATCCTACAGGTGCACATGCTATTGCCCGTGCAGCCCACAAGAGTGGGGTATTGCCGAAATTTGCCGTAAAAGATGATCTATTAGAAGATTCGAAGGGGGTTAAAAATGCTTAGTTGGGTAGAGTTTGTTACTCTTCTTATAATTGTGGTAGCGGCTTATTTTTCCATTCGAGTATCCAATCTTTTATTTGCAATTATCGCACTTGCTGCATTGAGTCTTCTCTTGTCTTTGGAATTTTATCTTCTGAAGGCACCTGATGTAGCGATTGCAGAGGCAGGTATTGGTGCCGCACTTACCACAGCTATATATATTCTTGCACTTTATCAGATAAAAAAGGAGAGTAGGAAGAGATGAAGACTGCATATGCCCTTATTTTCATGACGATTGTTGTAATATTTATGTTTTATGCTATTACTACACTTCATCCTATGGGATCTCCTTTGCATTCAGAGATGGATGATTATTTTATAAAAAATGCCCAAATTGAAGTAGGGACCAATAATGTAGTTACATCAATTGTCTTTGATTATCGTGGATTTGATACTTTGGGGGAGGCAACAGTGCTCTTTATAGCGGTTATATCTGTGGTTTCACTTTTTAGAGGGGTGAAAAAGGATGAAGAGTGATATGTCCACAGTTGTAAGAACGATAACAGACTTTATCTTTGGATTTATCATAGTTTTTGGTATATATATCATAATCCACGGCCATCTAACACCAGGTGGAGGGTTTCAAGGGGGAGCTGTAGTGGCATCTGGATTTGCACTGTTTTTTGTAGCTTTCACTCATGATTTTAATAGAAAAAAGCCTCAAAAACTCTATGGAATGTTTGAAAGTATTGGCCTTATTATCTTTATTTTACTTGCTTTTTTTGGTATTTATAAGACCTTTTTTTATAATTTTTTGGCAAATTCTGGATCTCTTTTTGGTATGACAATAAGACCAGGGATAAATCCCGGTTATTTTAATACAGGTGGTGTAGTGCCTCTTATGAATATGGCAGTGGGTTTTGAGGTTGCATGTGGACTTTCCCTTATAGTTTATTTACTCTATAGAGGAGAAAAGAAAGACAGGGAGGACTCAGAGAGTGAATAGTTACCTTGCTTATTTTACATCTTTTCTCTTAATCATGATGGGGATATATGCAGTTATATTTAAGAGAAATCTTATAAAAATTGTTATAGGTGTAAGTCTTATGGAATCAGGGGTCAATCTTTTCTTGGTCGCCCTTGGTTATAGAAAGAATGGTATAGCACCAATATATACAATGGCCCCTTCTGGGCATAAGATGGTTTTACCCACCCCACAGGCCCTTACCCTTACCAGTATTGTCATAGGGCTTGCTACTACTGCCCTTATGCTTACCCTTACAGTTCTTTTGTATAAACATTACAAGACACTTGATCCTACTAAGATAAGGGGGCTTATGAGATGAATATCATAAATCATGCACCTGCTCTTTTGATAGCTATTCCTCTATTTACTGCATTTCTATATCAGTTTATATATTACATTACCCATAAAAATGTAAGATATCTTGCAAGTATCGCCCTTGGTATCACATGGATTATAGGTATCTTAATGGCCTTTAGGGTATTTACCAATGGGCCTATGGTATATGTCTTTGGTGCATCTTCGCCAGGTTTGACTTTGCCTTCAGGCTATCATTTTCCTATACGTATTATATTTGAGGTAGATGGGATGAGTGCCTTTATGGCACTTATAGGAACTACGGTCTCCTTTGTTGGTGCTTTATATTCTGAATCTTTTGCCAAAAAGTATGGAGAACTATCCAAATATTTCTCTCTTCTTTTACTACTTACGGCAGGTCTTTTGGGTATGGTACTTACAGGAGATCTCTTTAACTTCTTTGTATTTTTTGAGATAGCATCCCTTTCTTCTGTTACCCTTGCCGCATATAGAACTTATAGAAAAGAGTCCGTTGAGGCAGGTTTTAAGTATATGCTTATAAGTACGACATCTGGTATATTAGTACTTGTAGCTGTAGGTATATTATATGGCCAGTACGGAGCACTTAATATGGCAAAAGTAGCAAGTATGATCCAGTATAGCCTTCTTGATAAGCTTGCCTTAGTTTTGCTTATTACATCTCTTGCTATGAAGGCAGGTTCTGTCCCTATGCATTTTTGGACACCTGATACCTATGGAGAGGCCCCGGCACCGATTACCGCAATGCTTGTATCTGCATCTCAGGCAAGTCTTTATGCACTCTTTAGGGTAGTTTTCACTCTTTACGGTTTTAAGATAAATGCCCTTACCATAGGATGGATAATTATAATTTTAGGTGTACTCTCTATGTTTATCGGTGTTACAATGGCTATTATACAAAAAGATATAAAGAGGCTTATGGCATATCATGCGATTAGTCAGACAGGTTACATGCTTTTGGGTGTGGGAGTAGGACTTGCCACAATTGGAACAGATGCCTTTTTCAAATATGGTTTTACTGCCATGAAAGGCGGTATTTATCATATTATAAACCATGCATTTTACAAAGGGCTTTTGTTCCTTACAGCAGGTGCCATATTTTATAGAGTGAAAACAAGAAACCTAAATGATATGGGTGGACTTGCCCATACGATGAAATACACAACTGTATTCTTTATGATGGGTGCTGCAGCTATCGCAGGGCTTCCACCATTTAACGGTTTTGCCTCAAAACTTCTGATATACGAATCTGTTTTCAAGTTCAATCCTTTACTTTCTGTTATAGCTATGATGGTAAGTATACTTACACTCGCATCCTTTGTAAAAGTATTTTATAGTGCATTTTTGGGGGCTAAAAGATTGGACGAAAATGGGAAGGAGTTTAAAGAGGTGCCAAAAAATATGTTGATTGCCATGGGAGTTCTTGCAGTTCTTATAGTGATATTTGGTGTATTTCCAGGATTTATCCTTGATCATATCGTAACACCTGCAGCCCGTGCACTGTCTTCCCCTTTGCTATACATAAATACAATACTTGGAAATATGTGAGGGTGATAATATGAAAACATTGGTAACAGGTTTTGGTCTATGGAATCCCTTTGTATGGATAGTTGTTTTTCTGCTATTCTATGTAGTTATAAAGTTTTTCCAAGATCATGGACAACCTGATACGGAAAAAGAAGGTGATATGGTTCTTCCCTTTACATCAGGTAACTACCTTTCAGAAAATGATGTAAGGATAAAGGCAAGCAATGTTTATTGGGGTTTTATAGAGGCAATGAAGGGATACTATTCTACTCTTTCAAAGATTCATACAGGTGTGATGAGTGATTATGTTTATTGGTATATAGGTGTACTTGCGATTATTATTATATTAGTTGGAGTAGGACGATGAAGATAAAGGCTATTTCCAATTATCTTTCAGATGTTACGAAATTTTTACCAAAATCATTATGGGTATATCATCTAAATACAGGTTCTTGTAATGGATGTGATATAGAGATTTTAGCGGCTCTGACCCCACGTTACGATGTGGAGCGATTTGGGATAAAACTTGTAGGCTCTCCAAGACATGCAGATGTACTCCTTGTAACAGGTCCTGTTACAAAAAACCTTGAACCTGCGGTGAAAATGGTTTATAATCAGGTCCCTGACCCAAAGGTGGTAATGGTTATAGGTGTGTGTGGTATATCAGGTGGTGTATTTAGAGGAAGTTTCAATGTATTGGAAGGGGTAAATAAGATCATACCTGTTGATGTATATGTCCCTGGGTGTCCCCCAAGACCTGAGGCAATTATATATGGGGTGGTAAAGGCATGGCAAAAACTTGAAGCCCTGAAAAAAGATAATACGATAAAAAGGGAGATGGAAGAGATTGCTCCTGGTGAGGTAAGTAGTATATTGGAGGAAGGTAATGAAGAAAATAAAGAGTCCTGAAGAGATTGTCGAATTTCTTAAGGAAATATATAAAGAGAAGGTAAAATCTTTTGAGCTAAAGGAAAGGGTCCAAGGGGTCTCTGGTACAAAAGTAAGAGACCTATGGATTACCGTGGAGAGAGATATTTTTAAAGATCTGGTAAAAACATTACATAAGGAAGTAGATTTTCTCCATGTCTCTGTTATATCTTCAGTGGATATGGGAGAGGTGGTTGAGGTGATATATCACTTTTGTGTATATTACGGAAAACCATCTTCTGAATGTGTAATAAATATAAAAGTAGAACTTCCAAAGGATGACCTTAAAATTCCTACGATTACAGATATTATACCTGGTGCACTCTTTAGTGAGCTTGATAATCAGGAGATGATGGGTATAGAGTTTGTAGGTATACCTGAGGAAGGTCCCCTTTTCTTACCTGATGAATTTCCTTCTGATTTTTATCCGTGGAGAAAGGATGATAAAAGTATCGATAACTATATAGCCAAAGATTTTACTATAAATAGTGAGGGTAATAAAGATGGAGACATATAGTTGTTCATTACCTATAGGGCCAATACATCCTGCCTTTAAAGAGCCTGTGAGGCTTACCTTTGAACTTGAGGGTGAGCGAATAAGGGATGTAAAGGTAAGGGTGGGTTGGACCCATAGGGGTATTGAATATGTAGGGATGAAGAGAAACCCCATAAAAACTATATATCTGGCAGAGCGGATCTGTGGAATATGTTCCAATGCACATCCGCTTACATTTGTAAGGGCAGTGGAAGATGCCGCGGGGATTGAAACCCCTTTGCGTGCTCAATATATAAGGGTATTTATAGCAGAGCTTGAAAGGATACATTCCCATATGCTGTGGGCAGGAGTACTTGCCCATGAAATGGGTTTTGATTCTCTATTGTTCTATACATGGAAGATAAGAGAAAAGGTAATGGATACACTGGAATATCTAACAGGAAATAGGGTAAACTATGGAATACTCATGATAGGAGGGGTAAGGAGAGATATAACACATGAGGGATATAAATTCATAAAAGAGACTATCTCTTATTATAGAGAATTAATGGAAAAGATAAAAGAGACAATACTTGAAGACCAATCGGTAATGCTTAGAACAAGAGGAGTAGGCATACTTACAAAAGAAGATGCACTAAAGCTTTCTGCAGTAGGTCCAACAGCAAGGGCATCAGGTATTCCTCTTGATGTAAGACAGGACTATCCCTATGAGGCATATGCGGATGTAGATGTAAGGGCAATTACGCCAGATATCTATACACATGAAGAACCAACAGGTGATAGCTATGATAAGGCAGTAGTAAGGGTCCTTGAGGTAGAACAGTCCCTTGATATAATGGATGCCATAATTGAAAACCTCCCAGAGGGTCCTATAGTAGCAGAACCTAATCTTACCAAACTCCTTATGAAACTAAAGAAGACAAAAGGGGAGGGTGTGGGAAGAATAGAGGCCCCAAGGGGAGAAGACTTTCACTATGTAAGACTTGAGGGGGTAGAGAATCTTTATGGATGGAAGGTAAGGGCCCCTACATATGCAAATCTTCTTACCTGGATACCTATGTATAAAGACCAAGAGGTCGCAGATATTCCTATTATTGCAGCATCCATTGACCCATGTATCGCATGTATGGATAGGGTAACCCTTGTAGATATGAGATCTGGAAGGGAAGAGATTGTAACAGGTGAGGATTTACATAAAATGAGTGTAGAAAAATCTCGGAAATTACGAGGTGTAAAATGATAATACTGAGGTTTTTGGCTGCATTTGTTATCGCATTTTTTACAATATTTATTGCCCTATTGGCAAGAGGAATAGATAGAAAGATAGCAGCAAGACTACAGGGAAGGTTTGGGCCACCTGTTCTTCAGCCATTTTGGGATGTAATAAAACTTATGGGAAAAGAGAATATTGTGCCAAAAAATGCAGTGAAGTGGTTGTTTAACGGTGCACCCCTAGTAGGTTTGGTAACCGTTATTACAGTCCTGTTCTATATACCGTATGGCCCATTAGGGCCTGTGTTTGGACCATACGGGGATGTTATCCTTATACTTTATTTACTTACTATTCCCGCCCTATCCATGGTTATAGGGGGATTTGCATCAGGTTCACCTTATGCCACAGTGGGTGCACAGAGAGAGATGGTAATGATGATGAGTTATGAGTTTCCCCTTGCTCTCTCTATTATTGGTATAGGATGGGGTATTTCTACATTCTATACCAAGGGTGCCTTGTTCTCTCTTTCTGTGATTTCTCAGAACCCACTTTGGGAACATTTAGGACCTTTGGGTATAGCAGGTTTGTTTTTACTACTTGCAACGATGTTTGCTGTAGTTCCTGCAGAGCTTTCGAAGATCCCTTTTGATGCCCCTGAGGCAGAGACGGAGATTGCAGAGGGTGTTCTTGTGGAATATTCTGGTCGCAATCTTGCTGCTTTTTATCTTACAGATGTACTGAAGGCATTTGTTATATCCGCCTTGGTCGTTATCCTGTTTTTTCCTTATGGATTAGGGGTAGGTGGTTTTTTAGGGTGGATCTTGGACTTCATTTTCTTTTTTGTAAAGGTATTAGCCGTTATGATTATAAATATAACACTTGTAAGGGTGGCATTTTCTCGACTTAAAATAGATCAGATATCATATGGATATTTAGTGCTTATTTCATTTGTAGGATTGGTAGGGATTTTCCTTATATACATCGATAAAGTGGTGGGATAGATATGAAAAAAGAAGTAGATTTTCGTAAGTCTCCTTTTCCTCTACCCCTTGTAGTGGTTGGGGCAGGGACAGTCAAGAGGCCAAATGCCTCACTTTATATATGGTTTTCTCAGTTTAATGAGAATCCCCCTATTTTCGCTGTGGGGATAAAGAAAAAAAGGTATACTTATACACTAATAGAAAAATCTGGTGAATTTTCGGTAAATATACCCACACTTGAATTTTTGGAAAAGGTAGATTTACTGGGGACATCGACAGGGCGAAGTATAGATAAATTTGAAGCCTATGGACTTACACCTTTTAAGGGTAAGTACATAGAGGCCCCTCTTATAGAGGAGTTTCCTATAAATATTGAACTTAAAATGATAGATAAGATAGATTTTCCAGACCATACGATGATTATAGGGAAAGTTTTAAATACGATTATCGAAGAGAAATTTTTAAAGGGAAAGAATGTGCTTGATATTGAAAAATTAAGACCTATAATAGTTAATTACTCTGACCTTTCCTATTATAGATTAGGGGATTTTTTAAATTTTGCAGGTTTTTCAAGGAGGAAATAGATATGTTTGGACCACTTACAGCTGAGCTTGTAAAACAGGCGGTTTCAAAACCGGATACAAATCTTTTCCCCGCACCCTATGCTCCACCTTCTGTTACTGAATTTTTGGAAAAGGTGGAGAGGGGTGAGGCAAAACTTGTACCACCTGTTAAGACACCTGATAAGTTTCGAGGAAAGATTCTCTATGATAGGGATAAGTGTATAGGGTGTCAATTATGCATAAAGGTTTGTTCTCCAGGTGCAATAGAATTTATAAAAGAAGAGAAAAAGATAAAGATATATGTTGCACGCTGTATATTCTGTTCTCAGTGTAATGACATCTGTCCTGTAAAGTGTTTACACATGAGCGAAGACTTCCTTATAGCGGATTATGATCCGTATACCCCTAACCTTGTTGTGAGATAAAGTCCTCACCCTCCAACTAGAGGGTGAGGCACCTCCCCCTTTTTACTCTTAATGTAAAGATTTGTCTATACATTTTATAATTTTACGGGCCTTTTTTCTTTTAAGGATTTTGTAGCAGCTTGTGCAATAACAACTGCTATCTTGCCATCTTCACCACTTACAGGAGGTGTTTTTCCTTCTTTTACACTTTTTATAAATTCTCTTTCTTCTTTTATGTATGATTCGCGGTATCGTTCAAGGAAGAAAAATAAAGGAAGGGAATGGTGAAATCCTTTATCATCTCCGTAAAATGCCTCATCTGGTTTTCTGTTTTCTGCCCTGGCAACACCCTTTGAGCCAAAGACCTCTACCCTTTGGTCATAACCATATATAGCTTTTCGTGAATTATCTATTACCCCCATAGCGCCACTTTTGAACTTAAGAGTAACTATGGCTGTATCTATGTCTCCTACTTCTCCAATCTTTGGATCGATAAGTACCTCACCCTGTGCAAATACCTCTACTATCTCATCACCCATAAGATATCTTGCCATATCAAAATCGTGTATGGTCATATCTACAAATATACCTCCTGATACCTTTACATAATCAATTGGAGGAGGTAAGGGGTCACGACTTGTAATCTTTAATACATGGGGTGTACCTATTGCTCCACTTTTCACTATCTCTCTTACACGGGAAAAGCTCGGATCAAACCGTCTATTAAAACCGATTTGAAGTATTACACCATTTTCTTTTACTTTAGAAAGTGCTTCATCGATCTCAGAAAGATCAAGAGCAATAGGCTTTTCACAGAATATAGCCTTTTTTGCATCTGATGCCTCTTTTATGATCTTTGCATGTGTATCTGTGCTCGTACATATAAATACGGCATCTATTTCCTTATCATCTAAGATGTACCTATAGTCTTTGTAGACATTGGGTATCCCAAGCTCTCCTGCGACCTTTTTTGCCGCATCAATGAAGATATCAGATATGGCAACTACCTCTCCCTCCGGGATTTCACTTACAATATTTTTCGCATGGAGTGACCCTATTCTCCCTGCACCTATAATGCCGATTTTTAATCTTTCCATATCTTACCCTCCTTTTATTAATCTCCAGAATTATTCTTCTCATCCGGCATAAATTCTTTATACACCTTTTTATATAGTTCTTCATTTATTTCGTTGTTTTCCTTTGCCTCGCGAAGCAGGGAAATAGCCATTTTTACCTCTTCTTTGAATCTTTTGTTTACAAGCTCTGGAAGGTACATTATATACCACGGGGTACCAAATTTTTTGATAAGTTCCTTTTTTGCCATAAGTGCATTGGGATCATCTCCCAATTTACCTCTTATTATCTCTCTTATACGCTTATAGGATAGGATTTTTGGTCTTTCTTCTTCCCAGATTTTATCTACTATTTTGGATATACCATTTATTGTCTGTCTGTAGAATAGAGAGTAAAATTGATCTTCTATTATAGTATCCACATCTTTTCCAAATATATCTTTGAGTTTTAGAAGTGCATTTAACCACGGTTCCTTAGATACCTTACCTATTCCTATAATGCCACCTTTTAGATGAAGTATAATATTTTCCTTAAGCCTTTTTAATTCTCTTGTTTTTAAAATATCTGTAGGAATATCCCTTAATATAGATAATGCAAATTCATTTTCCCTGTCCATACCCTTTGTTCTTGAAGGATCTATTGTATCTGTAATTTTTTCTATCAAAATACCAACAACATCTTTTTTAGAAAGCCCTCCAAGTCGTTTTATAAGATCGTATCTTATCATCTCTTCGGGGGCTATTTTTATCCTCTTAGAGAGTTCTTCTATTATCTCCTCCTTTATTAATATATCTTTAAGCTCCTCTGCATATGTTTCTATAATATCTACAAAGGAGATAAAAAGTCTTTCATTTTCCAAAAAGACCTCCTCTATTATTTTAGAGAGTTTATTTATCTTTTCTTGATTAAGGAGTTTATATCGTTTTACTATTTCTTTAAATATATCTGCCTTATCATCATCTCTTTTTGTATGGGAGATAGCTTCGATATATGTATCTACTATGATATCTGCCTGTTCTGGCTCGATTTCTCCAAGCACGGACAGGACTTTTTCCATATTCAGTGGATTATGAATAGAGATTTCAGATAGAGGAGTTCTCAATATACTTTCCCTCAGAAGTTTTATCGTTATGGGACGAAGTTCTTCTATAGACCCATACTGGGTCCAAAGTTCAAGCAGAACCCGGGCACTGTTTTTTATATGCATAATCTTTCCTGATGCGAACCATTCAAGTGCGATATCTGAAAGTGCCTCAATGAGGAGTTTCTTTTTCTCCTGAGGTAATCTATCTAAAATCTTTATGAAATAATCACTATTTTCCATGGCAAGATTTTCTTTAATCTCTGCCAAAAATGTAGGGTCCTTTTCATATGGTAAGTTTTTCAGAAATAGATATGGTTTTATATTTTCAGGAGTAGGGATATCCTGTGTTGCCTTTAGAAAATTGAAAAGTTCAGGGTCATAGTCTTCTAGAATATGGATTTCTTCACCCTTTCTTATCTTTTCTGTTATTTCTTCTAATGCATAGGGATGATTGGTAAGATATTCTACAAATGCTGGCCATTCTATGGATAATATTATAACCTTTATTAAAAAGGCGATATTTAGATTTTCTAATGTTAGAACACCTTCTTTATTCAAATTTTTTACTATCTCTAAGTATCCCTGGAGGTCGTTTAGGGATTTTTTGATCTGTCTTGGGGCCTTGCTTCCGTAAAAGAGAGATATTACCTCTTTTGCCTCTTTTGGAAGGGGAAAGTCTATGTCATTTAAGAGTTTGTCTATATATGCCTCTTGGTCAAATTTTGGAAGTTCAGGGATACGGATAGTAAGCTGGAAGAATTTTTTTAAATAATCTTTTCCGAATCTCGTATTATTGGTATAGATGTTTTTGAGATATTGTATTATTGCACGGTCATCACAGGGTATTATGTATATACATCCTTTGGTTTCCATAAATGTTTTTATGACAGATAAGGTCTCTATTGCTGTCTCCTCTTCACACCTATCAAGATTGTCAAAGACTATAACGATCTTTCCCGTTCCATCTCTATATGAGAGTGCCTTTTTTACCATATCTTTGAATATTTTTTCAAATTTTTCTGTGGAAAATGTAGGGACCGCTGTCCTTACTGTTTTTTCTGTTGCAAAAAAGCTATCTGCAGTTATGTTGAACATCCTGTATATCATGACCCTAAATCCTATGAAAAGAACAGATATAAAAAGTGAGAGTCCACTTAGGGGGATGAGTGCATTTTTGAAGGCAGAGAGTGCTGATTTTGCAAGGACAAAAAGGATAATACCTATAAGTGCTGCAAATATACCTACAAGAAATACGGTTTTTACTATTCCCTTATTGATCTTTGTTTTTTTCTCTTCTTCCCATGTCTCTTCATATTCAAAATGGCTTCTCAGGTCTCTTCCTTCATACTTATAATCTTTAAACTGAGGGATAAACTGTGAGATTTGTTCCTGGAATTCAAATAGGAGCCATTTTTTGAGTGGTTCTTTGGAGTATTTCCATACATCAAGATATACAAATAGGTGTTTTCCACCACTTACAATCTTGTTTTTTAAAAGATTTATTATAGATGTTTTACCTGTACCCCATTTACCAAATAGACCAATGGAGAATGGAGTGGGGGCACTTTCTATGACTTTATACAGTGTATTTGCATAAGAACTATGGATCTTAAATTCGTCTTGTTCCTCTTTTTCGATTGGGATGTCTGAGAAAAGTGGTATCTTTTTTTCCATTTCTTAATCTCCCTATATATTTCTTATTCTCTTTGAGATTATAACATATCAAGCATGAAAGGACAAGGATTTTTATGGAGAAACAATGAGGAAACCAGAGATTGCCATGGGCCCTGACGGGCCCTCGTAATGACAAATCATTGGGACCGTAGATTGCCAAGCACCCTACGGGTACTTGCAATGACGATACCCAAGGACCACACTCCCCTTTAGGCCATTGTGAGGAGCTCACGCCCCCCCCCACTATCATTGCAAGGAGCGCATTAATCTACCTTTCTTCCACCTATCCGCACAAAACCAGGTCCCCCCCACTATCATTGTGAGGAGGCACCCACTCCCCCCATACGTCATTGCGAGGAGGGACAGTCTTTGTCCCGACGCGGCAATCTCTGGTAC
>CAYWXH010000032.1:0-17044 GCA_964462295.1 uncultured Atribacterota bacterium | reverse complement strand
CAAGTGTTAATAAATCTTATATCAAATGCCATAAAATACAATAAAGAAAATGGATGGGTGAAAATAAGTGAGATAGAAGAAGAGAAAGAGATAAAAATAGTTGTAGAAGATAGTGGTATAGGTATTCCTGAGGATAAGATAGAGACCCTATTTGAACCATTTGATAGACTAGGCATGGAATCCTCACAGATAGAAGGTACAGGAATAGGGCTTACAATATCAAAAAAACTTATAGAACTTATGGGTGGAAAGATAGAGGTAAGAAGCAGTCTAAATATAGGTACTACCTTTTATATTACCCTGCCTAAGGCACTGAAAGAAAAGGAGGTAACAAGAGAGTTAGATAAAAAGATAGAAAACGCCCCCCAAAAAATATATAAGGGAAAAAAGACATTACTCTATATAGAAGATAACCTCTCTAACCTAAAACTTATAAAAAGAATCTTAGACCTTCGCCCCAGTATAGATCTCATCTTTGCCAATCAAGGAGAGGATGGAATAAAACTTGCGTTATCCCACAAGCCTGACCTTATTCTTCTTGACATCAATCTTCCCAAAATGAGTGGATATGAAGTATTAAAAAAGCTAAAAGAGGATGAGAATCTCAGAGAAATACCTATTGTGGCGGTAAGTGCTGATGTAATGGAAGATAATATAAGACGTGCTAAAAAAGTAGGTTTTTCTAATTTTATAAAAAAACCTTTGGATGTAAAAGAGTTTCTTCAGTTATTAGATAGATATTTAGAAAATTAATGGATCCTAAAGGAGAAATAAATTTATGGATATAGATATATATGCAATACTAAACCTTATCTCTGCCCTTGCCACTTTGTATTTTACAATAAGTATTATAGTACTGAATCCAAAAAATAATATAAGTAGGGCATTTTCATATTTTGCACTCTCCCTTGTAGGGTGGAATTTAGGCGTATTTTATGCACATTATATTCAAAGTGAAATCATCTTCCGACTTATCTTGATCTTTTTACTCTCCGTAAGCCCTCTTTTTGTAAATTTTGTATATACACTTATAGGAAAACCAAGGGATATCTATATAAAGCTCACGAAGATAGGATACATTATAAATCTATTTCTTATTATCTTTACACGATTAGTAATAACTAATTGGAAAGTAACTAAATATGGCATAGATATAACTCCTGGACCACTTTTTGTATTAAGTATCTTTGGTCTTGCCATTATACCCTTTTTTTATGGAGGGTTTTTACTCCTCCAACACAGAAGAAAAGTTAATAATCCCATTATAAAGGGTGCATTAAACATTATATTAATAGGCATAGGATTATCCCTTTTTCTTGTTGTATTTTTTGACTTCTTCCTTATAAGTATAATGAATTATACTTATCTACCCTCTTTTGCCAATTTCTCCTTTATTCCTGCCCTATTTCTTTACATAGCAATAAAAAAATATAACTTACTTTCACTTAAACCAGAAACTATCCTCCCCTATTTCTTTGATTATCTAGGAGAAGGTGCCCTTGTACTTGACAGTAGCGGAAAGATAGTTAATATAAATTCTGCATTACTTGAATATACAAAAAAACCTAAAAAAGAGATAGAAGGAGAAAATATAAAAGAGTTTATTCCAGAATTTGATGAGACAAAAGACCGCATAGAGTATGAAGTAAAATGGAATGACAAGATATTTAGGATTTCCCAAACAAAGATAAAAAATAAAGGGATCACCATAGGATATGCACTTTTGCTTTATGATATAACAAAGCGTGTTGAAATGGAAGATGAACTCAGAAAGGCAAAAGAAGAGGCATATCAGGCCATGGAAGCAGAAAGTAGATTTTTATCAAATATGAGCCATGAGATGAGAACACCTCTAAATGGTATAATGGTAACCCTTGAGCTTTTATCTGGTGAAAATCTTACCAAAAAACAAAGAGAATACCTCTCTATATTAAAAACACAGGCACGCTCACTCTTAGGGATTATAAATGAGGTATTAGACCTTACTAAGATAAGACGGGGAATGTTTACCTTGTTGGAAGAAGAATTTGATATAGAATCAATTTTTGATGAAGCTATCGATATAGTGGCTAGTGATGTATATAGAAAGGGGCTTGAACTTTATCCATATATTGATCCCCATATCCCTAAAACCTTAATAGGAGATGTTATAAAGATAAGGGAGATACTTATAAACTTTTTAGGAAATGCCGTAAAATTTACAGATAAGGGAGCAATATGGATAAAAATCTTAAAAGAAGGAATAGAAGATGAGAAGGTCAATCTAAGGTTCATTATAAAAGATACAGGAATAGGCATTCCAGAGGATAAAATAGAAGAAATATTTAAGGAATTTATACAGGTAGATAATTCCTCTACAAGAACCTATGGAGGCACAGGTCTTGGTCTTACTATATCAAAAAGACTTATAGAGATGATGGAGGGGGGTATCCATGTAGAAAGTAAAGAGGGCGAAGGTAGTACCTTCTCATTTAATATAAAACTAAAGATAGCAAAAGAAAAAGAGAAAGAAGAGGAAAAACGCCTTAAGGTTGATTCTTTGGTCGTTATCTCTAAAAATAGATATACTATAGAATTTTTACAAGATATATTAAAAGATTGGGATATAAAAATGAACTATGCTTTTCCTGATCTTATGTCCTATATAGAACATACAAAAAATGGGCCGGAGAAAGAGGTTGTACTCTTTGATCTACAAAAAGATACAATAGAAGATGAGGAAAAAATAAGGTTAGCAAAGGAGCTTTCCAAAAAATTCATTATAGCCCTCCTGGATCCAACCATGCTTAGTTTATTTGAAAAATACGAAAACCTTGTAAATACCTATATTATAAAGCCTATAAAACAAAACCAACTGTTTGATAAACTATCTGGGGAATCAAAAGAGATAGCACAAAGAGAAGAAACACCCTGGGAAAAAACAAAATCATTAAATAACTACAAGGTATTACTGGCAGAAGATAATAAGATAAATCAAAAACTAGAAGGTCTTTTACTTGAAAAGATGGGTCTTTCTTTTGATATTGCAAATAACGGAGAAGAAGCACTTTCATTTTTTGCAAAAAATCACTATGACATTATACTAATGGACATACAGATGCCTATAATGGATGGTATAGAGGCAACAAAAAGGATAAGAGAGATAGAGGGCAAAAAAGGGGGACATGTCCCTATTTTGGCCCTTACGGCAAGTGCCCTAAGTGATGAAGTAAAAGAATTCTTAGAAGCTGGTATGGATGGATTTGTTCCAAAGCCTATAAATTATAACTCCCTATATGAGGCAATATCGAATTTTATAGATACAGAAAAAGAGACTCAAAAGGGATCTGGATTTCTCACTAAGATAGAAGGAGAAATCTTTGACCCTGGAACACTAATAGAAGACTTGGGGGATAAAGAGCTTTTAAAAGAGATACTAAAAAGTAATCTTAAAGGAATAGAATCTACTATAAAAGAACTTGAGGATGCATATAAAGAGAAAGATACCGAAAGTTTTGCACGGCTTGTCCATACATTAAAGGGGGGTGTTGGAAACTTTTCAAAACCTGAATTCTTAGAATCACTTATAGAGATAGAAGAATCTATAAGAAAAGAGAATTCCCTTGAAAATTTGGATAAGTCGTACAAATTGATAAAAGATATGTTAAATCTATTTTTAAAAGAGGTAGACAAATTTATAAATGAATAAAATGGGGGTGATGAAAATGAAACGATATTTTATTATACTTTTAGTTGTACTTATACTTCTTTTCTCCTCCCTTGGATTTTCAAGAGAGTTACATGTAAATACCTGGATTCCATACTTTGCAAATGGTGCTACCCTTAAGATACTCTCTCCAAATGAGGTAGTTTTCAATATTGTAAGAAAAAATCCTGGGCCAAAAAGTGATATATTCACCCATGGATATACATATCTTCTTTCAAATCTAATCCCAGTGGACAAAGATTGGAAAAAGATTGTTGTAAAAGGCACTTGGTGGAGAGAAAAGGGTCCAGAGAATTATCAGGAAATAATCTTCACACTCTTTGCAAAAAGACCTCCCTTTCCACATGGGAGGAAAATAGGATGTGCCCTTGTTACAAACTTTATAGGTGTATCCTATGGCAGCTGGCCCCGTGAAGGGATAGGGTTTCATGATATGGGAAAGGATCTAACTGAAAAAACAGGAAAAGAGATGAAAAGGGCAATTCCCAAGACCCCAAGAGAATTTAAGCTGGTGCTCTACAGAAAGGGGGAGAGCTGGTGGGAATATTGGGAAAAAGATAAAGATGGAAAATGGAATAAACTATATGAACAGGAGGTATCCTTTATCTTTTCTGGTCTAAAGTATCCATTTACCAACTTTTATATAAAAATAGGAGGATGGACCACATGGGAACATCCTATAGAAAGTAAAGTTCATTTTAAAAATTTATCTATAACTTATGAAAAATAATCATCATAAAATAAAAAGGCCCCAATTTGGGGCCTTAAATACCTTATCTTTATGGGAATATCCCCCTCTTTTTTACAGCAAATGAGACCCTATCAATTGCAACAATATACGCCGCTGTCCTCATATCTACATTATACTTATTCTTTGCATCCATTACCTCAGAAAATGCCTTCCTCATCTTCTTCTCCAATGCCTCCCTTATCTGTTCCAAATCCCAGAAATAAGACTGGAGGTCTTGTACCCATTCAAAATAGGATACAGTTACACCACCTGCATTGGCAAGAATATCTGGGACAACCACGGTTCCCTTATTTGCAAGGATAGAACATGCATCCACAGAAACAGGACCATTTGCACCTTCCAACAAAACCTTTGCCTTTATATTGTTTGCATTCTTCTCAGTAATTGCATTTTCTAATGCGGCAAGTACTAATACATCTACATCAAGTTCCAAAAGCTCCTCGTTTGTAATCTTTTCTGTACCAGGATATCCTACAACAGTTCCGTTTTCCTCTTTAAATTTCTTAACCTTTTCTACATCTAAACCATCTGGATTAAATACACCACCCTTGCTATCACTTACAGCTACAACCTTTGCACCTGTCTCTTTTTGTATAAGAACTGCGCTATAGTATCCAACATTTCCAAAACCTTGAACAGCTACAGTAGATCTCGAAAGATCCATACCAAGATGTTTTGCTATCTCTTCAGCCGTTACTTTTACTCCTCTACCTGTTGCCTCAGTCCTTCCAAGGGAACCGCCAAGGCCGACAGGTTTACCCGTAACAACACCCAATACGGCATGTCCTGCATTCATACTATAGGTATCCATATACCATCCCATAATATCTGGATTGGTATTTACATCTGGTGCAGGAATATCCCTATCAGGTCCCACCAAAATAGAGATCTCAGTGAAGAATCTCCGAGAAAGTCTCTCTACTTCCTTGATAGATAACTCTTTTGGATTGACCCTTACACCACCTTTGCCTCCCCCATAAGGCAAATCCATAACGGCGTTCTTCCAGGTCATCCAAAATGCAAGGGTTTTTACCTCATCAAGGCTTACATCTTGATGATAACGAATACCACCCTTTGCAGGCCCCCTTACAGTATTGTGTTGTGCCCTAAAGCCCTGAAATACTCTAACAGTGCCATCATCCATTACCACAGGAAATTCTACTACCAAAACCCTCTGTGTTGCTTCTAGGAATTTTTGGATATTTGGGTCCAAATTATAGGCCTTTGCCGCTTTTCTAAAGTTGGCAAGCGCCATTTCATAAAGAGATGTTTCCCCCATGTTAGCCCTCCTTTATATTTATTGGACCTATTAATTAATCTTTAAATCCAAAGATATCTTACATCAAAATGCTATTTTTGTCAAGAAAAATTTAAAAATTTTAGTGATCAAGAAGAAATCCATCATAATCCTTTTTAAGTTCTCTGTATTTTTGAAATTTCTCTGTAAGGTAAGGATTCTTATTTGGGGCAAACACCTCTTTAACCCTGTATACACCCATATGTGCCTCTTCATAGTTTCTATAGATATTTCCCCCGATACCCCCAAGGAGTGCAGCACCCAACAGTGTAGCCTCTTTGTTTTGGGGTATTTCTACATTTTTTTCAAAAAGGTCACTCTTTAGCTGATTATAGAGATTGTTCTCAGAGGGTCCTCCAGAGACTCTCATTATAGAAGGTATCTCATCTTCCATTATCTGGAGAAAACGAGTTCTATCTACCAGCTCAAATACCAATGACTCCACAAGAGAAGAATAAAGGGTATCCATATCATCATCCATACTTACATATAAAAAGGCAGAACTTGGCCTATCCTCATGAACCTCCAAGAGTCTTGGCATAAAAAATAGATTGTTTTCTTTATATTTTAAAGAATAAGCATATGATATATCTTGCCTTAAGAGATTTTCAAAAAACCACTTAAAGGCAACTCCTCCTGTCCCCATAGAGGTAATAGCAGTATATAAACCAAAGATCGTATGGCAGGTAATATCTCCATTTTCTAAAAAGAGATAGATATCTGGATTTTTAAGCTCTTTGTTCCCTACCCCTAAAAAGACAGATTCTGTGGTGCCTGAAGAGTTAAAAAGGATATTTTTATAAAAAAGTCCCATATATAATGCTGCAACCAGATGGTCATGTCCACCAGATGATACATATACATCTTCTACAATTCCAAGTTCATCTTTTATCTTAGGAGTCAATTTTCCCAAAAGGGTGCCACTTTTACAAAGGGGAGGAAACATACCAGGAGAAAGACCGAGTTTGTTCATAAGTTTATAATCCCAATCCATATTGTAAGGGTTAAAGAGCATGGTACGTACAGCATGTGAATAATCTATACAAGTATCTCCTGTAAGGGTAAAGGCTATATAACTTGAAATAGGCAGAAACCACTTTGTTTTTTCAAAAAGGGCAGGGTTTTTATTTTTAAACCAAAGGATCTTATTAAGAGAATAAAAATAACCGGGGTTTTTCAAAAGGTTTTTTATAAAATATTCTTTCCCTATTTTGGTTATTATCTCATCATATATAGGTATTGTCCTTCTATCATACCAGATAAGACCATAAGATAGGGTATTATTATCATAAGAAACAGGGATTATGGTCTCCCCTAGAGAAGAGATACCCAAGAATCCCTTTTCATTTTTTAGAAAAGGTAGTCTCCCATAACCCTCTTTAAGTCTTTCCAATATGGCACCAATTAAGACCTCTCCAGAGAGCTCTCCCCCATCTTTTATCCTATCAAAAGGGGTGTAAAATTTACGAAAAAAGAGCTCTTCTCCATTAGGTCTATACATACCAATCTTAGTATGAGTTGTTCCTACATCTATACCTATAAGGTACATATCTACTTTCCTGAGCCAAAGGATATAAGGGGAGATGGGAATGCAAGTATATTATACTCTAACCAATACTCTTCTTTCTTTTGGTCATATGTAAGTGATACCTCTCTTTCACATGGTAAAGAGTAAGTAAGAATAACCTTGTTGTTTGTTATCTTCATAGTCTCTGTGGAAAGGGCCGCAGAATAATTTATCCTCCAGTTATTAGCAAATTTAATCTTTAGATTTCCCGTAAGTTTGGTCCATTTACCTTTATTTAAGTCATATCCGAATTTAAAAGAACCCTTAAAGACATCGCTGGGTTCATACACTATAGTGCCTACTACCTTTTTATACTTTTTAGAAAGGTAATCATAACCTCCAGAAAGGCTCAATTTAAACATATCTTCTCTGGACTTAATAGACAATGATAAACTCTTATATGGCGATATCTCATCAAATGTAAAAGGTGTATCTCCCTTTACATTTTTTTGCTTAAATGTAGTCTCCATAATAGTTTTTGGACCTATATTGGCTCGTAATTTAAGCTCTCCTCCATAGCTATACTGAGAATCTCCCGTGCTATATACATAGTCCTCCCCATAGATAAGATATGAGATTCTAGATTTTCTGCTAAACCTTATATCTCCTGATAGATCAAGTTTTGCCCCATATCTTTGTGCATTAAACTCTTTACCCACCTCATAATAATTCCCTGCTAAAATAGTATATTTATATTTTAATCCTGTCTTACCTATCTTTTTTGTAGAGGGTGAATACTTTATCTCAGGGAGTCTCTCCACAAAGTTAAAGTTATCATCATCTGTAAAAAGCCCTCCATCTGTATCAAAATATTTGGATACAAAAAGTGAAAGGTCTTTATAGGTAAGGGTATTTTCTGCCTTTGCATAGGTATCAGCACTCTCGTACTCTTCTTTATTTTTTATCTCATAAGAGAGTGTAAATCTATCCTTTAACTCTTTGGAAAAGGTATGATTATATGTATACATAAACTTTTGAGTATTATCTTTAAATTTCTCACCTGAACCCTTATAGGAATAGTTAAAAGCATGTTTTTTGTATGAGAGTTTAAGATTTCCAGTAAGGTTAGGGGTGGCACTTCCACCTGATATACTATTTACATATTTTAATTTTAGATTTGTATCAACGGTTTTGTTAAAAAGTTTATCTTTATATGTAATCTCACCTGTTATCTTTTCTGTATCAGATGTGTTCTCACCAGAGCCTGTATATGTAAGTTTTAAATTAAGAGGGAACTTTTTGTCCCCCTTTAGACTGAGCTCACCATAGAGTTTTTTGGTAGCAGATTCAAGGTCCCCTTGTGTAGAGTAAGAAAGCTTTAAATTTCCAGAAAAATTTGCTATCTTCCAATCTGATAGTGTAAGTTCTGTTTTAAAATCTCTATCTTTATCTTTTTTATACTTAAAGTAGTAAAGTGATAGGGCTATATCATAATCTTTTTCTTCCCATTCATGCCTTACTCCATATCCTATTCCCTTTTTGGAATACAAATCAAGATAGATTGTACCCCAAGAATAAGGATCTACAAAATAGTTAAAAGTATTTTTTATAAACCACCCATCAGATTTAGAATAGCCCACTTTAGGGATATAGGGAAGTTGGTACTGCCTATCAAGAAAAATTATAAAATACGGAAAGGTTACAATCCTTTTTTTGCCTTCATACCAAGAGACATTCCAGGCATATATCCTCTTTCCTGGTATGAGCATTATTCTCTTTGCCTCAAAATAGTAGGAAGGCTTATTCCCTTTACAGGTAGTGAGTTGACCACATAGGATCTTTATCTTCCTCTCTTCCTTAAATTTCCTGTATTCCAGTACATCCCCTTTTAAGTGAAGGATACCCCGCAACTTCCCTCCACTTATATCTATCCTCATATCATCTATAAAAAAGTACTCCAAATCCCAATCATAGTATGCTGCCTTTCCCTTTATCTCTTCTACCTTTCCCTTCTTTTCAAATATAAATATCCTTACATTTCCCTTTGCAAGGATGTTTTTCTCTTTTACATCGATTTCTGCATAGTCTGCATAAAGCCTCAGATTTTTAAAAGAAAACACAACATTTCCCTTTCCTATTAAGAAACCTGAGGTAAAAGAGAATCTAAGGCTCTCCGCATCAAACTTTACCTCTTGTCCAGAAAAGGCAAAGGCACTTAATATAAACACAAAAAATATCAAAAAAGGTATAAAAACTAATCCTTTTTTATTCAAGTAATTAGTCTCCCAATTTAAATCCACTCTCTACATTTCCAGAAACTTCAAAATCTCCCTCTTCAAGGTATATAACACCTTTATCACCCTTTATCCACTTTTCTCCATTGTTCTGATCTATATAGACATGACCATCAAGGAGTATTTTCTGGTCCTTATCCATGTACTGGGCAGTATCTGCATCGATTTTTAGGTCTTTTCTTTCTATATGTACACCCCCTGTGGCCTTTAAATCCTTTTGATCTGCATTTATGGTAAGCCCTTTACATATCCACTTTACCTGTTCTTCCTTTCCTTCTTTATCCTTTCGAGTTTGAATAAGTATCACATCCCCCTCGAATTTGTATATCTTTTTATTAAAATCTGCATCCATCTTGTCTCCCTTAATTAAAAGGTCTTTCTTAGTAAGGACAACCTCTCCTGTGATAATACCTGTTTTATCTTTCATATTAAAATCTGCTTTTTTAGCGGCAATTGTTACATTCTCCTGTACAATTTTTACATTTCCCTCTGCAATCAGTTGGTCTTGATTTTTGTTATATTTAAGTACACTTGCTGTAAGCTTCACCATCTTTTTTTTCTTTTGTGCTGTCTCTGCATATATAGGAATAGTAGCATAAAGAGAAAAAATAAAAACTAAAATTAGAAAAAATACCGTATGTCTTTTCATAATTTATCCTCCAAGATATATATTTACCTCAACATCACCGATAACTTTTACATCATTCATATTTACATCAGTAGAGAAGTTCTTTCCCTTTATATGAATATCATCTGTAACTATTTCTACACCCCTTCTTCCTGTAAGTTTTTCATATTTTGAGCTCCAAAAAAAGAAATTCCCTCTTATAATTGTATCTTTATTTGTTATCACTACATGCCCCAAAAAATAGGCATCCTTCGTATTTGTATTTATCCTTATCTCCCTTGCCCGTAGCTTAAATTCAGGTGCCTTTCCCTTATATATAACCCCCTCTTTAATCCCCTTAAATACAGCTATATCTTCCTCTTCGGGCACCTCTACTATACTTGCATCTATCTTTAGTTTGAGATTTCCATTGTCAAATCCGTAAATTTCACATGTACGGGCATCTATCTTTGGTATATCCTCTTCTTGGTAAGAATAGTTATCCTCAGATGGGGTAAGCCATAAAAATAGGAAAATAGATAAAGATATAATAACTATTATGACAATATATAATTTAGTCAGCTTTTCATCTTCCATAGATCACCTTTTTAATATAATAAACAATATTATAGACAAGGCAATAATAATAAATCCTAAATATTTACGCCATCTATCCCCTTCTGAGGATGAAGGGTCTGATCTACGAATAAAAACACCATCACCAGATGAAAATACCTCATGATAGGTAGCCTTTTTAAAATATTTTACCGCCTGATCAAGGTTCCCAAGCCTTTTGTAGGCAGCTCCCATATTTCTATATGCGATGGCATATTTAGGATTAAGGTCTATCGCCTTTTTATAAAACTCAATTGCCTTTTTGTAGTCTTTCTTTTCATACCATATATTTCCAAGATTATTATAAGGCTCTGGATATGTCTTATCAAGTTCTATAGCCTTGTAGAAATAGTCCTCTGCTTTATCCAGGTCTTTTTTGTGGACATATATTATACCGATTTTATTATAAATTATTGGGTTATCCGGGTCCTCTCTTAATAAATCCTCAAAATATGTAAGTGCCTCATCAAATCTCCGTTCATTTATTAATAGCTCACCCTTTTTTATCTTACCATCTTTTTTCATAAACAAAAAGGGGCACAGGGGTTCCTGTACCCCTTTTCACCTCCTTAATTTATCTCATAAAAAGTGGTGCAAAAACCAAAGATACGATAGACATAAGTTTAATAAGTATATTCATGGATGGTCCTGCGGTATCTTTAAAGGGGTCACCCACGGTATCACCAACGACAGCTGCTGCATGGGCATCACTTCCCTTTCCACCTAAGTTTCCCTGTTCTATATATTTCTTTGCATTATCCCATGCACCACCTGCATTTGCCATCATTATAGCAACAAGTACACCTACAATAAGTGCACCTGCAAGGAATCCACCAAGTGCCTGAGGACCCAAGACAAGTCCTACAATAATAGGAACCACTACAGCTGAGACACCAGGGACGATCATCTCCTTTAATGCACCCTGGGTACTTATAGCCACACACCTTGCATAGTCTGGCTTTCCAGTACCTTCCATAATCCCTGGGATCTCCCTAAACTGTCTTCTTATCTCCTCTATCATACGAAAGGCAGTCTTTCCCACTGCAAGTAGTGCAAGGGAAGAGAGTAGATAAGGCATAATTCCGCCTATAAAAAGTCCTGCAACGACCTTTGGATTTATAAGGTCAATGGCCTTAAGGCCCACAGCCTGAGAATATGCAGAGAAAAGTGCCAATGCGGTAAGTGCAGCAGAACCTATAGCAAATCCCTTTCCAATTGCAGCAGTAGTATTTCCAAGTGCATCAAGGGAGTCTGTTATCTCTCTTACACTTGGATCTTGTCCTGACATCTCCGCAATACCACCTGCATTATCTGCAATAGGACCGTATGCATCAACTGCGACTGTCATACCTGTAATGGATAACATACCAACAGCAGATACTGCAATACCATAGATACCTGCAAACTTATATGCAATAAGAATGGCAATAGCTATTACCAAAAGTGGAAGGCTTGTACTTCCCATACCAAGTGCCATACCCCTTATTATAACAGTTGCAGGCCCAGTTTTTGCAGACTCTGCAAGTTTCTTTACAGGACTATATTCATAAGATGTATAATATTCTGTAAGGAGCCCTATAAGAATCCCTGCAACAAGACCAGATGCAGTTGCCAAAAAGACACCTAATCCTCTAAACATCACAAGGGAAAGGAGAAAAGAAAGAACAAGTACTGCACCACCTGCGATAAATGTCCCCCTATTTAGTGCAGAGTGAAGGTTGTCCCCCTCTTTTGCCTTTACGAATAATGCCCCAAGGATTGCAGAGAGTACCCCTGCTGATGCTAAGAACATAGGATAAAGTACTGCTACACTAGAGTTTTTAAACTGGGTAAGTGTGGCCCCAAGTACCATAGTAGCAACGATAGAACCTACATAAGATTCAAAAAGGTCAGCACCCATCCCTGCAACATCACCAACATTATCTCCTACATTATCTGCAATAACTCCTGGGTTACGAGGGTCATCTTCAGGAATACCCTCTTCTACCTTTCCCACAAGGTCAGCACCTACATCTGCCGCTTTTGTGTATATCCCACCACCTACACGGGCAAAAAGTGCTATAGAACTTGCACCAAGTGCAAAACCGTTTATAGTCTGGGGGTCTCTCACAAAATAGTAAAGGATGCCAAGACCCAAAAGACCAAAACTTGCAACAGACATACCCATTACAGCACCACCGGAAAATGCTACTTCAAGTGCATGGCTCATACCTTTTTTTGCAGCTGAGGTGGTACGGGCATTTGCCCTTGTTGCCACATACATCCCTATAAAACCTGCAAGACCTGATAAAAATGCACCTGTTATGAATGAAATAGCATTAATAGACCCACGGAAAACATAAAGCACTCCAAAAACTACTATTACAAAGATAAAGATGGTAAGGTATTCCCTTTTCAAAAAGGCCATAGCACCTTCTTGAATATACCGGGAAATCTCTTTCATTTTTTCATCATCTACTTTAAGATCCATAATCTTTTTAATAAGATAAATAGCAAAACCAAGACCAATAATACCCACAATAGGAACTAATATCTCTACCATATTCCAACCTCCTTATTTCAACTTAATGGCCACATTCTTGGTAAAAATAGATCTTCATACAATCTTAATGCATACCTATCTGTCATACCAGATATAAAATCCAAGATACTTCTCTCAAGGCCCTCTCTTGCAAAACTCTCACTTCCCATATCCCACATCTTTTCAAGGATATGTGGCCTCTTTTTAAAAAAAAGATAGAGGTCTTCAATTATTCTTATGGCCTTCTCCCTCTCTTTTCTAATTTGAGGACCATTATAGACCTCACTATTTAAAAACTCTCTCAAAAGATCAATAGCATGGGCTATCTCTTCACTCATAGTAATTAATGGCTTACCATAAGATGCATTTACTACATCTTCCACCATAACCCCTATCCTATCACCATAAGACCCAGAAAAAATTCCTTTTATCTCTCCTGGTATATCTTTTATAAGCCCTGCCCTAAGCGCATCATCAAGGTCATGACTTACATATGCAATCCTATCTGCAAATCTTATTACCCACCCCTCAAGTGTTATAGGTTCAGGGTCAATCCTGGAAAGCATCCTTTTATCATGTCTTGTGTGTTTTAAAATCCCATCTCTTACCTCATAAGTAAGATTTAGACCCTTTCCCTTTTTCTCTAAAAAATCGACAACTCTTAAACTCTGCTCCTCGTGCTTAAACCCGCCAGGATACAAATTATTCAAAGCCTCTTCTCCTACATGTCCAAAGGGTGTATGCCCTAAATCATGCCCAAGTGCAATAGCCTCTGTAAGGTCTTCATTTAAAAAAAGTGCCCGTGAAATAGTACGGGCAATCTGTGCAACCTCCAGAGTATGCGTAAGTCTTGTTCTATAGTGATCCCCCAATGGTGCAATAAAAACTTGAGTTTTATACGCAAGTCTTCTAAATGCCTTGGAATGTATTATTCTATCCCTATCCCTTTGAAAAGGGGTCCTTAGGGTACATTCCTCTTCTTTTCTTTCCCTTCCACGAGAATTCTTCGATAAGGTTGCATAAGAGGCGAGGTATTTTGCCTCTTTTTCTTGTATAACCTCTCTTATTATCATATTATGCTAAGGCCAGAGGGTAACCCCCCTGGCCTTTCTATAAGCTATTCATTAACCGTTTTTAATCTTTGCCTGAGCTGCTGCAAGTCTTGCAATAGGTACCCTAAATGGGGAACAACTTACATAGTTGAGTCCTGTTATGTGGCAAAATTCAATAGAAGAGGGTTCTCCACCGTGTTCACCACAGATACCTACCTCAAGCTCAGGTCTTGTCTTTTTCCCGAGTTTTGTACCCATATCGATAAGCTTACCTACACCATCCCTATCTAATACCTGGAATGGATCATCCTTTATAATCTTAAGCTCTTCGTATTTGCCAAGGAATTTACCCTCTGCATCATCACGAGATATACCAAGTGTAGTCTGTGTAAGGTCGTTTGTTCCATAGGAGAAGAACTCTGCCTCCTGCGCAATCTCATCTGCAGTAAGTGCAGCCCTTGGAAGCTCAATCATGGTACCTACCATATATTCAAGCTCAACACCTGCCTCTTTAATAATTTCATCTGCAACCTTTACTGTCATCTCTCTTAAAGGTTTAAGCTCATTTACATTACCTACAAGTGGTATCATAACCTCTGGCTTTACATCTACACCCTGTTTCTTAAGCTCTACTGCTGCCTCAAAGATAGCCCTTACCTGCATCTCATAGATCTCAGGATAAAGGATACCAAGCCTACAACCACGGAGTCCGAGCATTGGGTTAAACTCATGAAGCTCTCTTACCCTCTTTAAGAGCTTCTCCTTCTCTTTTAGCTTTTCAGGATCATTACCTTTTATCCTAAGCTCTGTTACTTCTACTAAAAGTTCCTCAAGGCTTGGTAAAAACTCATGTAATGGTGGGTCAAGAAGTCTTATGATAACAGGAAAACCTTCCATCTCTTTTAATATACCAATAAAGTCTCCCTTCTGCATTGGGAGGATCTTATCAAGTGCCTTCTTTCTCTCTTCCTTACTGTCTGCAAGAATCATATCTTGCACTATTGGGAGACGGTCTTGTGCCATAAACATATGCTCTGTACGACAAAGCCCTATACCCTCTGCACCAAACTCTCTTGCCTTTCTTGCATCCTCTGGGGTATCTGCATTTGCCCTTACACCAAGTCTTCTTACCTCATCTGCCCATTTCAAAATGGTAAGGAATTCACCGGAGAGTTCTGGTTCTATCATAGGTACCTCACCAAGGATTACCTCACCTGTTGCACCATCTATGGTAACCTTATCTCCCTCTTTTACCTCAAGGTCTCCAACCTTAAAGACCTTCATATCAAGATCTATATAGATATCGCCTGCGCCTGCAACACATGGCTTACCCATACCCCTTGCCACAACAGCTGCATGAGAAGTCATACCACCACGGCTTGTGAGAACACCTTCTGCAGCTATAATACCATGGATGTCATCAGGTGTGGTTTCAGGTCTTACAAGAAGGACCTTTTCACCCTTCTGTCCTAACTCTTCTGCCTCATCTGCATCAAATACGACTTTACCACTTGCAGCACCTGGGGATGCAGGAAGACCTTTAGCGATAACCTTTTTTTCAGCCTTTGGGTCAATTCTTCTATGAAGCAATTGATCAAGTTGCTCAGGTGCCACCCTCAAGAGGGCCTCTTCCTTATTTATAAGTCCTTCTTCTACCATATCTACAGCAATCTTTACTGCAGCTTGGGCTGTTCTCTTTCCAGTTCTGGTCTGAAGCATGTAGAGTTTCTTTCTCTCAATGGTAAATTCAAAATCTTGCATATCTCTATAATGTTTCTCAAGTATACTTGCAATCTTTAATAGTTCTTCATAGGTTTCAGGGAGTTCCTCTTTCATCTGGTCAATAGGATGTGGTGTACGAATACCTGCAACAACATCCTCACCCTGTGCATTCAAAAGATATTCACCATAAAGCTTCTTTTCACCTGTAGATGGGTTCCTTGTAAATCCTACACCTGTCCCAGAGTCAAAGCCCATGTTACCAAATACCATGGATTGAACATTAACAGCTGTGCCAAGGTCATCAGGAATTTTGTTGTATTTACGATATGTGATAGCCCTTTCATTGTTCCAGGAGTTAAATACTGCATCTATTGCCATCCAGAGCTGTTTTCTTGGATCCTGCGGGAATTCCTCTCCCAACTCTTTTTTGTAAAGCTCTTTGTATTTTTCAATAACCTTCTGAAGATCCTCTGCAGTTAGATCTGTGTCAAGCTTTGCCCCTACCTCTTTTTTAACCTCTTCAAGGACTTCTTCAAACTTCTCATGTGCAATCCCTTTTACAACATTACCAAACATCTGAATAAATCTACGGTAACTATCATATCCGAATCTCGGATTATCTGTCTGTTCAATAAGCCCTTTTACGGAGACATCATTTAGTCCAAGGTTTAAAACAGTATCCATCATACCTGGCATAGATATTGGTGCACCAGATCTTACAGATACAAGTAAGGGATCCTTTTCATCTCCTAACTTCTTTCCTCTTACCTCTTCTAATCTTTTTAGGTTTTCTTCTACTTGTTCCTCAAGACCTTCAGGATATCTTTGACCTAATCTGTAAAATTCATTACATACCTCTGTGGTAATAGTGAATCCCGGTGGTACAGGAAGACCAATCCTTGTCATTTCCGCAAGTCCTGCACCCTTGCCCCCTAAGAGAGCCTTCATACTGCCATCGCCTTCACCAAAGAA
>CAYWXH010000031.1:0-17561 GCA_964462295.1 uncultured Atribacterota bacterium | reverse complement strand
CTTTACCTCTCATAATGATGATATAGGTCTCCCTAGAGAGAGGAAACGATACTGTAATTTGACACTGCCCCATCTATATTCAACTTGAAAAATAAAAAAATAAAGAGTATAATATATACAGGTGAGTCTTATGGTTGAATATGTGAGACCTTATCGAAACAAGTTAATAGGGGTTTTGATAGCTTTGTTCTTTTCAGGCCCTGGAGTGATGTTTTATATAAACTTTTGGAGAGGGGTTATTGCATCTATTATTGAAATTTATGCGATGATTGTATTAGGGCCTCTCCCTGGATTGGTTGTAGGAAGTTTTATTGCAGTTATTTTTTCTTGGTCCAAATTAGAAGAATATGAAGAACGCTATAAGAGAGTTTTGGCATATAAAAAGGTAAAAGATACGCTTCATGAAGACACAGACCCTATAGATAGATGTTCTGATGCAATGATTATTATAACTAACCCCAATAAGGCGAAAGAGTTATTAAAAAAATTTCCTCAGAATAATGTTGTCTATTTTTAAACTCAATAAAACTATTATATGTTTAAAAATAAGAGAGAGCCTGCCCCTAATACACCTCCCCATTTATCCAATGTAGATATCTCAATAGGTGTATCTTTTACTGCAGATAGTGCATTTTCATATACATATTTCTTTATAGGTTCAAATAGTATATCTTTTTGGGCAAGGAATAGTCCACCACCAAGCACTACTATATCAGGATCAAGTAGGTTTATTAGGGTAACTATGCTCATTTTTGATACATTTATAGCATGTTCTACTAATCTTTCTCCTAGTGGGTCTCCCTTTCTTTTTGCATCAAATATCATCTTAGTAGTAATTTTCTCTGGATCCCCTTGTGATGCATTATAGATATATCCCCTCTCTCCTTTTTGTATGGCCTCCTTTGCCCTATTTACAAGACCAACACCACCGGCAATGGCTTCCCAACATCCTCTACTTCCACATACACATGGTGGCCCATCATATTCCACCTTCATATGACCTACCTCCATAGCAATACCGTGTGCCCCAAAATAGAGTTTCCTGTCTATTATTACTCCTCCACCAATACCTGTGCCCATATAGATTGCTATAAGATTTGAGACCCTCTCTTTTCGAGTAATGTATTCTCCTACTGCACCTACATTGACATCATTTTCTAAAAGTACCCGAATCCCAGTTTTTTTCTGTAAGAATTTGAGAAGGTTTACACCATCTATAACCTTTATATTACTCTTTACTATACCGAGGTATTCTTTTATACTACCATCCAATGCCCTTACCCTCTTTATAGCATTTGCAACCCCTATCCCTATCCCTTCTATGTCATCTAATTTAAGCCCATTATCTCCAAGGAGTTTGATTATGTCATTGTACAGATTTTCATAAACTTCTTCTTCTTTTTCATCCCCCTTTGGAGAGGGAAAGGAAAAAGGATCTTTTATATGACCATCTCTATCTACTAATCCCATTCTGATGTTTGTACCCCCGAGGTCAATGCCTACTGCGTATCTTTTCATAGAAGCCTCCTTTTGAATAGGGTTTGTTTCAAAGTATAACACCTTTAGTTATTGAGTGTCAAGATTCTCTTGTAACCCTTATCTATTTAGGGTATAATAAAAATAAAGGGAGGATTGAGCTATGGATATAAATATAGAGAGATTTATAGAGATTGTAAAAAAAGCAAGTGAAATAATCCTTGATGTCTATGAGAGAGACTTTGATGTAGAATACAAAGAAGATAAATCTCCCTTAACGGTTGCAGACAAACGTTCAAATGCATTTATCGTAGATGCACTCAGAAAACTTTATCCAGATATACCTATTATTTCAGAAGAGATTTCTCAGACCCCGTATGAAAAGAGAAGGGATTGGGAATATTTTTGGCTTGTAGATCCATTGGATGGAACAGAAGAGTTTGTGAGTAAAAATGGTGAATTTACTATAAATATAGCACTTATTCATCATAAAGTTCCCATATTTGGGATAATCCATTCCCCTGTAAAGGGTGTTACATATTATGGTATAAAGGGAAAAGGTGCCTTTATGGTAAAAGAAGGGAGAACAGAAAAACTGCCTCTTTTTAAAAGAGATCCTGAAGTTTTAAGGGTAATAGTCTCACGATCACACTATACAGATGAGACAAAAGAGTTTGTAAATAGACTAAGAGAAAGATATGGCAAAGTAAAGATTATAAATATAGGTTCTGCACTCAAGCTCTGTCTTTTGGCAGAGGGAAGTGCAGATATCTATCCAAGGTTTGCACCTACTATGGAGTGGGATATAGCGGCAGGCCATGCTATAGTTTCTGAGATGGGTGGAGAGGTTTTAGAATATCCTACTCTAAAACCTCTTGAATATAATAAAGAGAACCTTGTTAATCCTTGGTTTATCGCACAAAGAGGAGGTATAAAACTATGATTATTGCATTTGCTACAGAGGATAAGAAAGGTTTGGACTCTATGATATCTCAGCACTTTGGAAAGGCGCCATATTACATTTTTGTAAAAGTAGAAAATGGAGATACCAAGGAGGTGTTAGAATATGAAAGTCCCTTTTTGTCAGGGCATTCACCGGGTGAGGTACCAGAGTTTGTTCACAACCATGGGGCATCTGTCATAATCTCTGGAGGTATGGGACAAAGGGCTGTACAAAACTTTGAGAATCTAGGGATAACCCCAGTGGTAGGAGTTTCTGGGAGGGTAGCCGATATCCTTTCTGATTTTATAAAAGGTAAATTAAAAGATTATAAGGGAAGCCCTTGCAATGAGGGGTGTGGTGAAAAATAAGAAGAAAATCGGAGGAAATTTAAAAAATTAAAAGCTTTTTAAAGAAAATAAACTTTATAATTTTATGAAACAAAATATGAAACAATTAGCTTATTTTTCATGAAACAAGTTTCTTGGTATTATAAGACCATCAACTATAAAAGGGGGTATTTATATGAAAAGTTGGTGGTCTAGGATTTTGATTTGGACATTGGTTTTTGTTTTTGGTATTTCTGCTTTTTCTTTTGCCGCATCTTTTAAAAGAAATGAGACTCTTTTTGTAGGAGGAGGTCTTTGGAGTGCACCTTCTAACTGGAATCCTCTCGTTCCATGGGCAGCTGTTACAGGAACAGTAGGGCTTATCTATGAAACACTCTTCTTCTATGACCCGCTAAAGAATGAATATGTACCATGGCTTGCAGAAGAAGGAAAGTGGAAAGATGATACACATTACTATTTAAAGATAAGAAACGGAATAAAATGGACAGATGGTGCACCTTTTACTGTAGATGATGTTATCTATACCTTTGAGATAGCAAAAGACAATCCTGCAATTACCTATTCTGTATTATGGAAAGGAATTAAGGAAATTAAGAAATTATCAAATACTGAGGCAGAGTTTGTATTTTCAGAGCCAAAATATCATGAATGGAATTTCCAACTCTATCAGATCCCAATAATACCGAAACATATCTGGAGCAAGATAAAGAAAGATCAACTCGTAACAATGTCAAACAAGAACCCTATAGGGACTGGAATGTATAAGGCAGAAGGATTTACAGATGATAGAATGATATATGTAAGAAATGACAATTGGTGGGGCATCTCAAAATTTGGAAAACCTGCTCCAAAGCGTATAGTTGTCCTTAAGATTTATTCCAACAATGTGGCACTTGGCATGATAATGAAGGGAGAGCTTGATGTAAGTAACTTCTTCTTACCAGGTATCCCCGCCATAAAGAGGGCATACAATATAAAAACATGGTTTGACAAACCTCCATATATGCTTTCTGACAATACTGCTCTACTATTTTTAAATACGAGAAAGAAACCTATGGATGATCCAAAGTTTAGACGTGCACTTGCCTTTGCTATAAATGTTCAGCCTATCGTAGCAAGGGTTTATGAAAGACAGGTAGAGGCCTCAAATCCTATAGGGTTCTTACCTATTGATTCATGGATGAAGTACTATGATAAAGATGTTGTGAAAAAATATGGATTTTCCTATAATCCTGCAAAGGCTATAAAACTTTTAAATGAGGCAGGTTATGTGGATAAAGATAAAGATGGTTACCGTGATATGCCAAATGGGGATAAGATTTCTCTTACTATTATCGTACCATTTGGATGGACAGATTGGATGGAATCTATAAAATCTATAGCGCATGATCTAAGAAAAATTGGACTAAATGTAGAGGCCAAATTCCCAGATTATGGAAAATATTCAGAAGATATGTATTCTGCAGGCTTTGATATAATACTTAATAACTTTGGAAGTAATGTATCATCTACCCCATGGACATACTTTAACTGGGTATGTAATTCTCAGATTAAGGGGGAAAAGGCCTATGGTGGAAACTGGGGAAGATATAATAACAAAAAACTCTTTGATCTAATTGATAAGTTTAATTCTACAAAACCAGATACACCAGAGAGTAAAAAGATTGCATCTAAAATCGAAGAAATTATGCTAAAAGATATGCCAGCAATACCACTTTGGTACAATGGTATGTGGTTCCAGGCAAGCACAAAATATTGGAAAGGCTATCCTGATGAGAAGCATCCCTATGCATGGCCCTCTACATGGGCTGGCAGATGGCAAATCGGTGGTTTAAGAATACCTCTTAATATAAAACCTGCTAAATAGTAAAAAAGGAGGTTGGGGCTACTGATGTAGCCCCTTTTTTCAATATGATAAGATACCTTAAGAGAAAAATCCTTATATATGTAATTACCTTTTTTGTAGCTGTCTCTATAGATTGGGCAATCCCAAGGTTTATGCCTGGTAATCCTATATCTTTGTTGCTATCTCGATTTTCAGGCTTACCAGATGCAGCCCAAAAATTAAATACCTATTTTACACAGGCCTTTGGGTTAGATAAACCATTGTGGGTACAGTATGTAAACTTTTGGAAGGCACTTTTTCGTGGAGATCTTGGAGTAAGCATATTTTTATACCCAAGACCTGTTATAGATATTATAAAAACATCCCTTATATATGACATATTATTATTAGTCCCTGCCATTATAGTCTCATGGATTGTGGGGAATAAGCTTGGCGCTATTGCCGCGGTAAATAAAAAGATAGATACCAAAGTAATGCCGTTATTTTACTTTCTTACATCTTCCCCTTACTTTTGGATGGCTATGCTTATGGCATGGTTTTTGGGGTTTGTCGTGCCCATATTTCCACTCTCTGGTGCCTATAGTTACACAATGACACCAAGTTTTTCTCTATCTTTTATCATAGATTTTTTGTACCACTTAATATTACCGTTTTTGTCTTTATTTTTGGTTATGCTTGGAGGATGGGCAATAGGTATGAGAAATATGATTATATATGAGTTAGGATCAAATTATTCAAAATACATGGAGGCACTTGGTGCAAGGGATAAACTTATAAGAAGATACGCATTCCGTAATGCAGTACTTCCTCAAGTTACAGGACTTGCATTACAGCTTGGCATAATAATATTAGGCTCACTTACTACAGAGAGTGTCTTTTCCTATCCTGGGTTAGGTTTTACACTTCTTCAGGCTATACAAAACCAAGACTATTTTCTTATTCAGGGCTGTTTTTTGTTTATCGTAATTATGGTTTTGGCAGGAAACTTTATAGTGGATATCATCTATATATTTATTGACCCGAGAATTAGACACTCCTATGTGGAGGAAGGTTAAATGAATTTTATCGATAGATTAAAAAAATATGAATATCTATATTTTGCATTAAAAAATAAAAAAGTAATTGTTGGTATTATAATGTTTCTCTTTTTCCTTCTTCTTGGTATTTTGGGACCATACTTTACAAAATATAACCCATTGGATTTTGCAGGTCCAGGATACCTAAAGCCATCCCTTAAACATCTTTTAGGTACAGACATATTTGGACATGACATATTTACCCAACTGGTCTATGGTCTTAAGAGCTCCTATTTTGTCGGTTTTTTAGGGGGATTTATTGCCACATTTATTGGTCTATTTATAGGATTTCTCTCAGGTTATAAGGGGGGATTTACAGATGAGGGACTTATGATGGTTACAAATATCATGCTTGTTATACCTACTCTTGCTGTGCTTATAATTATTGCAGCATATCTACCCTATAGAGGGATGACCTTTGAGGCTATTATTATAGGGTTTACAAATTGGCCATGGACTGCCCGTGCCATACGTTCCATGACCCTTTCTATAAAGAATAAGGATTTTGTAAATCTTTCTCGCATATCGGCACTTCCTACGAGGAGGATAGTAGTAGAGGATATCGCATCTAATATGTTTTCCTATATATTTATGGTATTTATCTTACAATTTGCAGGTGCTGTACTTTCTGCTGTTACTCTTGATTTTATAGGTCTTGGTCCTACAAAGGGGATCTCTTTAGGGCTTATTATGCAAGTTGCAAGAGATTGGAATGCGGTACAGCTTGGGATGTGGTGGTGGGCCATCATCCCTGGACTTGTGATTACCCTACTTGTTACATCACTTTACTTTATAAATACAGGACTTGATGAGGTTTTTAATCCTAAATTGAGGGAGACATAGTATTATGAACCAGATATTGTCTGTAAAAGATCTAAAGATCTATTATAAAACTCTAAAAGGATATGTAAAAGCCGTAGATGGTGTTACCTTCTCTATAAATCAAGGAGAGATATTGGGTGTTGCAGGTGAATCTGGATGTGGAAAAAGCACTTTGGGCAATGGAATGATACTTCTTAAACCCCCTATGTATCATATGGGCGGAGAGATAAATCTTTTGGGAGATGATCTTATGCAGCTCTCTAAAGAAGAGATAAGGAGGGTAAGATACAAAAAAATTTCAATAATACCCCAATATGCTATGGATGCCCAAAGCCCCACAAAGAAAGTAGGGATTTTTATAAAAGATATAGTAAGAGAGCATGGTATTGAGGTTAATAGTAACTTTTGGAAAAAGGTAGAAGAGAGGCTCTCCATGGTAAATCTTTCTCCCTCTGTACTTAAAAGGTATGCAGTGGAGCTTTCAGGTGGGATGAAACAACGACTTATAATGGTTATATCTACCTTGTTAGACCCTGCATTACTTATTGCAGATGAGGTTACATCTGCACTTGATGTCACTTCTCAAAGATTTGTATGTGATATGCTTTTAGCCTTTAGAGATAAGGGTATAGTGGGTTCTGTATTTTTTATAACACATGATATATCGGTCCTAAATCAGGTAGCAGACCGCATAATGGTTATGTATGCAGGCCATCTTGTAGAGATAGGGCCAAAAGATGAGATTATAGAGAACCCTATACACCCTTATACAAAAGCACTCATTTCTTCATTACCAAAAAGTGATGTAAGATACGAAGAACAAAAGCTTAGGAGTATAGAGGGTGCCCCTCCTTCTCTTCTTAACATAGGAGAGGGATGTAGATTTAGGGATAGGTGCCCAGTTGCAACAAGACAGTGTGAAAAAGAGACACCCCCTCTTGTAAAGATAAAGAAGGGACATTTTGCTTCATGTTGGAATATTCAAGGAGAGAGGTAGATGAAAGAACCTATTTTTGAGTTAAAAGGTGTAACAAGAGAATTTGGAGGAGACTTTTTTTCAAAAGAGAAGATAAAAGCTGTAAATGATGTCTCTTTTAGTATAAATAGGGGAGAGGTAGTATCCCTTATAGGAGAAAGTGGAAGTGGGAAAACTACGATTGGGAAAATGATTTTAAGACTGTTAAAGCCTACAAAGGGAAGGCTCTTTTTCTATGGAGAAAATATCTGGTCTATACCAAAGAGGGATATAAAAAAATACTATAGAAAGGTACAAGGGATATTCCAAGACCCATTTTCCTCCTTTAATACATTATTTAAGGTAGATAGGGTATTTAATATGATATTTGATATATTTTATCCACATGAGATAAACAGGAAAGGGAAAATAATGAAGGTTATAAGAGATGTGGGGATGAATCCTAAAGATGTCCTTGGGAAATATCCGCACCAACTTTCAGGTGGACAACTTCAGAGGCTCCTTATTGCAAGAGCTCTTCTTATGGAAGTAGAGTTTCTTGTGGCAGATGAACTTATAAGTATGCTTGATGCATCTACAAGGATAGATATATTGAATCTTTTGCGTGAAATTGCTGCAAACAGAGGGATGTCTGTGCTATTTATAACACATGACCTTTCTTTGGGGTATTACATAAGTGATACCACCCTTATTATGTACAAAGGGGAGATTGTGGAGATGGGTGATACGGTAAAGGTTTATAAAAATCCTGTTCATCCTTACACTAAGGTGTTACTTGATTCTGTACCTAAGATCGATGATGTATGGTCAAGGGATGAGATTTTTCTGCCAGAGGTTATCCAGGATAAAATTTTAGAATTCTATAGAGCAAATAGTGTCCAAAAGGAAAGGATAAAGAAAGTGGAAGAGGACCATTTTGTAATGTTGAAAACCAATAATGAGGTGAAGTATGATTGTATTTGATAAGGATTTTAAGTTTGGAGTCTCTATCTCCGGGTTTCAGTTTGAGATGGGGGTTTCTCAAGATAGTATCGATAAAAATAGTGATTGGTTTTTATGGGTCCATGATGCACTGAATATCGGGGGAGGTATTGTAAGTGGAGATCTTCCGGAGAATGGTCCAGGTTATTGGGACCTCTACGAAAAAGACCATGAGATTATGAGTAACTTGGGACTTGGAATAGTTAGGATAGGGATAGAATGGTCTCGAATCTTCCCAAACTCTACCGAGTCTATCTCTGTAAATATAGAAAAAAATGACCAAGGGGATATAGTGAATATAGATATAAAAGAAACCGCAATAGAAAAACTAAAAGAATTTGCAGATAAAAATGCCCTTTCTCACTATAAAAAAGTAATAACAGACTTGAAAAATAGAGGATTTACAGTCATGGTGAACTTAAATCATTTTACCCTACCCCTTTGGATACATAACCCTGTAAATGTCCAAAGATACAAAGATGGTCCCTATGGATGGATAGATAAAAAGACAGTAATAGAGTTTGTAAAATATGCAGGATTTTTGACCCGAGAATTATCTGATACAGTAGATTATTGGTCTACTATGAATGAGCCGCAAATTGTATCTTCTCTAGGCTATCTTCAGCCAAAGGCAGGTTTTCCCCCTGGGGTACTAAATTTTGATTGGTATCTTTTGGCCCAAAAAAACGAGGCAGAGGCACATGTACGGGCATATGATGTAATGAAGAAATTCACAGATAAACCCATAGGTATTATATATTCTTTTACCCCTTATACTCCTTTGGCAGAAGACGATAAAGATGTATTGGATAATGCCATGTATTTTTCTAACTGGCACTTTATGGATATGATAGTATATGGTATGATAGATGATAATTTAGATGGGAAAAAGAGAGAAAGAAAAGATATGAAGGGAAAGCTTGATTTCATAGGGGTTAATTATTACACAAGGATGATGGCCCAAAGAAATGAGAAGAATAGAGGTATATTTAATTGGTCTCCAGTATGGGGATATGGATATGCGTGTAATGGATTGGAAAAGTCCCTCTCTGGACGGCCTGTTACAGATATGGGCTGGGAGATATATCCAGAGGGGATAAGAGATATAACTTTATCCATTAAAGAGAGGTATGGGGATATGCCCATGTTTATCACAGAAAATGGAGTTGGAGAATATACAGGTAAATATATACCGTACTTTATAGTATCACATCTTAAGAGTCTTCATGATGCTATCTCAAATGGGGCAAAGATAAAAGCTTACATGTATTGGTCTTTTATGGATAATTATGAATGGGCCTCGGGTTTTTCTAAAAGATTTGGCCTTTTGAGTATTAATTTGCAAACTAAGATGCGTATACCTAAACCGGGATATTTTATTTACAGAGAGATTACAAAAGAACATGGGATTCCTGATTGGATGTTAGAATATGTAAAGGATCCTTATAAACTTCTTTAGATGGCTACACTACGCGAAATTTCAAAAAAGATAGGTGTTTCTATAGCGACTATCTCAAGGGTGTTAAATGGGGAGGAAAATGTCTCTCCTGAAACAAGAAAAAAGGTACTTAAGGCCATAAAAGAATTTAACTACAAACTGGATAGAATCCCTAAGAAAAAATTGCACAATGTGATAGGAATTATTGTACCAAACATAAAGGGGAATCATTACAATATTATTGCAGAAGGAATTGAGGAGTTTTTACTTACCACTAAGTATGATAGTTTTGTTACAACAACACACCAACTCCTAAATAAGGAAATGGAGCTTATAGAACAGTTTTTCTCAAGGAGGGTGGATGGTATTATAATTTGCACATCTAGAAATGATGAAAAACAGATAGAATGGCTTATAAATTCCTCTATTCCTGTGGTTACAGTAGATAGACAGGATACAGATATTAGGGTTGATGCAGTGGGTATAGATAATTTTGAGTCTGCATATAAAGGGATAAAGTATTTATATAAAAAGGGACACAGGAAGATTTTATTTGTAGAGGGAGAAAAAATATATTCTATAAAAGAAAGGAAAAAGGCTATTCTTTATTTTGCAGAGAGACATCCAGATATGAAAGTAAAAGTTATTGAAGGAAATCTGGAATTTGAAGGGGGATATTTACCTATAAAAGATTACCTCAAGAAACCCCTTGATGTTACAGCAATAGTTTTTTCAAATGACCAGATGGCGGTAGGTGGTATGCATGCCCTTTTTGAAAAAGGATATAATGTACCCTCTGATGTTTCTATTTTAGGTTTTGATGATGATGTCTATGCCAAGTTTTTAAATCCCCCTCTTACAACTATACGCCAACCTAGAAGAGAGCTTGGAGAAGTTGCTGCGCGCCTTATTATCGAACGTATCGAAGGGAAGGGAAGCAGGGTTGCAAGAAAGATCACACTTCCTACTTCTATAGTTGAAAGAGAATCTGTAAGGGATTTAGAATCCTAGGATATTTTCTCTTATTCTTACAAACCTTAAGTATCCAATTACATCTCACCTGTATAAATTTTTAGTCTAAATTATTGGTTTTTTTGTATTCGTCTTTATTAATATAAAATTAGAGGGTAGCATGTGCTACCCTCTAAAAAGTATTTATTTTGCCTTTACGGTTACGGTAATAGAGTATGCAGCAGGTACTTCTACCCCTACTCTTACCTTTGCAAAGTACTCATTTACCCTTGTTACCTCAAGTATTTTTGGTTGTTTCTTAGCTGGGCTTACCTTTCTTGACCAGTCTATTTGTGTCCCCTCTACCTCATATCCATCTTTAGAGTATGGCATAAGGAATGTTACGCCATTTAGAGTTCTTGTGTAAGGTGTCCTATTGGAGACCTCTGCTGATGCCTCGAGAGAAATACCGTCATTTCCTTTTAAGTATCTGACATCAAAACTCTGAGGTACCAATAAATCATATGTAACTTTATCTCCATTTACTGTAACTAACATGTAAGAGAATATGCTAAGTGCCCCTGCTGGGATATGAAGATCATAGTGATACCCCTTTGCCCAACCACCATGGTCAAAGCGAGGGTCAAATGTAGTGGTTGCATAATCTGGTCCTTCACCCTTATTTATATTGTATCCACCAGTTGTCGGCCCATAAAGAGGTGCACCACCACCACCAAGTGTAAAGAATAAGCTATTGTTTACCTTTCTTGCATAAAATACATGTTCATGCCCTGCAAAATATGCATCAATCCCTTTATCTACTAATATTTTTAGAAATTCATCTCTGTTTTCTTTACTGGTAAAGGATTTTGGATGTTCTCCAAAATTAGGAGAAAGAGCTGAGAATACAGGAACGTGTGTGCCTACAAAGGTATGAGCTGCCTCTACTTTTAGTACCTTTTTTGTCCAATCTACTTGGGCAAGTTCATGTTGGCCATCATTTACATTGTAAAATCCATATTTTTGCCCTTTTTTCAACCACTTTCTTGGGAAGGTAGTATCTACCATTACAAAGTGAGAATTACCATATGTAAAGTCATAGTAGAGTTTTTTGCCAAAGTACTCTGTAAATAGCTGCTCTACTTCTACAGATGGGGCCTCATGATTTCCTGGAACAAATATAAAATCTATATCAGGTGTATAGGTATATATCTTCTTTATAAATGCTTGGATTTCCTGTTTTGCATCTTCTTTTGTATCTGTATATCCAACCATAAAGTCACCAGTGTTTAAGATAAAGTCAGGATGTATATATCCCATATCCCGCATCATAGAATCAAGTACACTGGGAAGCTTCCTGCCCGGAGATGTACCTCTATCATCTCCAAATACAATAAAAGAAAAACTTGTCTTACCTTGACTTGCCTCTTTTGCCCATTGAGCTGCCTCATCAGTTTTTATGATACTAGCAAAGACAGTGGTACTTAGAAGTAAGACGGCAAGACTTAAAATAACTAAAATTTTGAAATTTCTCTTCATAAGTGATCCCTCCCTTTTAAAATTTTGTGTCTTTAGAAAAACCTAAAATAATTATACCACAGAAATAAAAAAAAATATCAAGCCAAAGAAAAGAATTTTTTACAATTTATTAATTGTGCTATACTAATAATAAAAATATAAAAATATAAAAAAGGAGGTATGGTTATGTACGATATAAAAGGTAAGTATGCACTTGTGACAGGTGGCTCCCGTGGTATAGGTAGGGCAATTGCCTATGCACTTTCAGAAAAAGGGGCAAAGGTTGCTATATTTTATAAATCAAGCGAAGATCAGGCAAGAGAAGTGGTAGATAAAACAAAGGGTATGGCTATAAAAGTAGACCTTACAGATATAAAAGATATAAAGAGGGGTGTTTCTCAGGTTCTTTCTGAATTTGGCAAAGTAGATATACTTATAAACAATGCAGGCATCATTGGAAAAAGTATGAGCACCCTTCAGGTGACAGAAGAAGAATGGGATATACTTATGGATACAAATCTTAAAGGGATGTTTTTTGTAACCCAGGCCCTACTTCCATCTATGATGCAAAGTGGTGGAAAAATTATAAACCTTGCATCTATTGCAGGGCGTATGGGTGGTGCAGCAGGTGCACACTATGCAGCATCTAAGGCAGGTGCTATAGGTCTTACAAGAAGATGGGCCACTGAGTTTGCAAAATACGGAATAACTGTAAATGCTATTGCCCCAGGACCTGTAGATACAGGGCTTTTGTCAGATGAGCTTAAAAAACAACTCTCAGAGATAACCCCTTTGGGACGGGTGGCAACCCCTGAAGAGATTGCACATAGTGCTATCTACCTTATAGAAAATGATTATGTTACAGGTGCAGTTTTGGATATAAATGGTGGTAGATATATGGGTTAATTTGTGGTATAATAAATAAACCTAAAATTGATAATATTATAAGGAGGCATACAGATGAAAGAACCTATCATAGGACCTACCTTTGAAGAGATGTTACACCCCCAGAAGATCGACCCTGTTATTAGGAAAAAGGCCATTGAAATGGCAAAAAAAGACCCATTGAATCCTATCAATCTCTTTAATATTTCATGGAGAGATGAAAACAATAAAGTAAGATACCTCATCCTCCCGAAAGAACTTACCGGGGTGGATGCAAATATTATTGTTCTATATGCAAAAGATTTCCCCTCCGGGAGTCATAAGGTTGGTGCAACTTATTCTATATTAGCAGAAAAAACTGTAAAGGCAGAGGTAGATCCCTCAAAACATACTATGATTTGGCCATCTACAGGGAATTATGGTGTAGGTGGTGCATGGGTAAGTTCTCGAATGGGTTATGATTCCATAGTTATTTTACCTGAGCTTATGAGCAAAGAGAGATTCGAACTTATAGAAAGATATGGTGCAAAGGTTATAGCTACACCAGGTTGTGAATCAAATGTGAAGGAAATCTATGATAAAAGTAAAGAGCTCTATGCTCAAGACCCTGAAAGAATAAGGATAATGAACCAATTTGAGGAGTTTGGAAATTATAGGTTCCATTACTATGTTACAGGAAATACCATGATAGAGCTTGTGAAAGAGGAGAATATTGGAAACGGAGAGATCGCAGCGGTTGTAGCAGGTGTGGGCTCTGCAGGGACAATCGCATCAGGTGATAGGGTAAAACAGGTATTTCCATATGCGAAAATTGTAGCGGTAGAGCCACTTCAGTGTCCTACTTTGGCACTAAATGGGTATGGTGGACATGATATACAAGGTATAGGGGATAAGCATGTTACTTGGATACACAATGTAATGAATATGGATGCTGTTGTTTTGGTAGATGATGTGGATTCCAAAAAAGGCCTACAACTTTTAGTAGATGAGGTAGGTAAGGAATACCTAAAAGGTATCATGGATCCTGATCTGGTAGAATATCTCTCCGATAAGTTCGGCATATCAGGGGTTGCAAATATTATTGGCTCTATAAAGATGGCAAAATACTATAATCTTAAAGAGGGAGATAATATTATTACTATTGCAACAGATGCCATAGATAGGTATTGGTCTGTCATGAAACAACTTGACAAGCAGTATGGAAAGATGGATAAGGCAGAGGCAAAATCAAGACTTGAGAGAATCTTCTTAGGACAGGAACTTTCTGGAATATTTGAAGAGGATAAGTGGACTAAGGAGAGATGGCATAACCTTAAGTATTATACATGGGTAGAGCAACAAGGAAAAACAGTAGAGGAGTTAAATGCCCAGAGAGAACAGGATTATTGGATAGAAAAGCAAAAAGAGATAGATAAAATAGAAAACCTGTTGGAAGAATATAGGGAAAAACATAAATATGTAATAGAAAAATTGCTTAAAGAATAAAAATTTTAAAGGTTATGAATGGAAGAACTTCTTATTAAAAAACTTAAGAATTTTTTTGAAAACCAAAAGGATATAGAACTTGCATACCTTTTTGGCTCACAGGCAAGAGGGAAATGTGGGCCCACTTAGTGATTATGATATTGCTGTCCTTTTAAAAAAAGAGAGGAAAGATGATTATAGATATAAATATTGGTTGGCAAATGAAATAGCACATATATTGGATACAGATAGGATAGATCTTATTATTCTTAATAAGGTCTATCCAGAATTAGGCTACAATATTATATCAGAGGGTGTTAGAATTTACGAGAGAGATAAAGATAAAAGAGTAGATTTTGAATCATATATCTTAAACATTTATTTAGATTTTTTACCCCTGCTTAAAAAACAGAAGGAAGATCTTCTTAAGGGAGAGATGAAGCTTGATGACAGAGGGATTACGAGGTATAGAGAGGCGCTTAGAAAGACTCTCTCTATCCTTAAAGAAGTTAGAGACCCTGAGGGAAAGACCTAAAGAAGAACTTGAAACAGATCCTTAAAAACCTAAGTGATCTATATGAATTTAGTAAATATATAAAAAAATGGATAAAGAAGTAAGGAGGTGGGAGAGATTAGACGTTTATTTAAAAATATAGACTTTTTAGCACCTTTTATGGATGAAAATATTATAAAAGATGGATACATCCTTACAAATGGGCCAAAGATTGAAAAGATTGGCAAAGATCCAGAAGGGTTAGAGGCAGATGAGACAATAGATCTATCTGGATATCTTGTTGTGCCTGGATTTGTAAATACCCATCATCATCTTTTTCAAACCCTTACCAGAAATGTGCCTCAAGTTGCATCTTCTAAGCTTTTTGATTGGCTTGTTTTTTTATATGAGAAGTGGAAACATATAGATTATGAGGGTGCATATATAAGTGCTGTAATAGGGCTTTATGAAATGATGCTTTCAGGGGTTACAACAACCACAGATATGCTATATCTTTATCCTTACAACAGAAATGAACTTTTTGATGCAGAAATTGAAGCTGCAAAAAAGGTAGGAATAAGATTTCACCCTACTCGAGGGAGTATGTCTTTATCCAAAAAAGATGGTGGGCTTCCCCCAGATAGTGTTGTTCAGGATGAGGATGAGATCCTTATTCAAAGTGAAGAGGCTATAAGGAAATATCATGATCCTTCTAAATATTCTATGCTTAGGGTGGCACTTGCCCCGTGTTCCCCTTTTTCTGTAACAGGGGAGCTTATGATAAAGACAAAAGAACTTGCAGAAAAATATAATGTGCTTCTTCATACCCATCTTGCAGAGACAAAAGATGAAGAGGATTATTGTCTTGAGCGTTTTGGTATGCGTCCTGTAGACTATATGGAGGAGCTTGGATGGCTAAATAGTCGTGTATGGTTTGCACACCTTGTCTGGCTTACTGATGGAGATATAGAAAAGCTTGCAAAAACAGATTCTGGCATGGCACACTGTCCCAATTCCAATATGAGGTTAGGATCAGGTATTGCCCCTGTGTATAAGATGAAGAATAAGATGAGGATAGGCATTGCAGTGGATGGGAGTGCAAGTAATGATACAGGAAATATGCTACATGAGATAAGAAATGCACTACTTTTACAAAGGGTAAAGTATGGGGCAGATGCACTTACACCTTATGAGGTTTTAAAAATGGCAACAATAGGTGGTGCAAGGGTACTTAGGATGGATGATTATATAGGTACCATAGAAGAGGGCAAGGCTGCAGATTTTATAGGATTTAAATTGGATAGGCTAGAATTCGCAGGAGGACTTTCTGATCCTGTTTCAACCCTTGTAATGTGTGATGCAAAAAGGGTTGATTTATCTGTTATAAACGGGGAGATTAGGGTATGGGAGGGAGATATTCTTGATGAAGAATTGCCCCGTCTCATAGAGATGCAAAATAACTATTCTGCGAGGATTCTCAAAGACTAATGAAAATTGATAGGATCAGTAAAGGGATGTGTAATGCTTATTTAGTTAGAGATAATGGAAGTGGTGTTTTGGTAGATACCCTTTATCCTGGAGATGAAAAATTTATAATCAAAAAGATGAAGGAACTAGGGATCTATTCCTTTGAGTTGAAAGCAATCTTTATAACGCATGCACATATAGACCATGCAGGTTCTGCAAGGGCGCTTTCTAAATTTTTTGGTGTACCTATTATTGCCCATTCTTTGGCCAGGAGATATTTGGAAAAAGGAGAAAATAGTACAATAAAACCTGGAAGATTTTTAGGAAAGATTTTCTTATTTTTTACTGATCCAGAAAAGAGGCATTACCCTCCCTTTTCTCCTGATACCATCTTTGATGATATATTGGATATGAGGGATTTTGGGATAGAGGGTCATATAATACACACCCCCGGACATACACCGGGTTCTTCTTCTCTTGTTCTTGATAGTCATGATGTTATAATCGGAGATCTTCTTATGGGAATACCCTTTCCTGACCTTCCTTCTTATCCCCTATTTGCAAGTGATCCAATACTTCTTAAAAAGAGTTTAAAGAGGGTGCTTGATACAAAATCTGAAAGATTTTATCCTGGGCATGGGATGCCTTGGGAGGTAAAAGGGGTATCAAGGTTTTATAAAAAATTAGAACAAAAAAAGATAAATGAGGCAGTTTTTGTAAATTAGGTTTACAATAAAAGGGGAGGTGAATTATGTTAAAGAAGGTTTTGGTTGTTACTCTATTTTTGGCCTTTGTATTTAGTGTAGGTGCATTTTCTGGGACTAATTTCAAGGCAGGTTTTATCTATATAGGCCCTGTAGGTGATGCAGGTTGGACAT